>JAGWYG010000141.1 GCA_018969485.1 Chloroflexota bacterium | reverse complement strand
GCTGGCGAAGTACTGGTACGCCATCAGGTCCTGGGTGGCTTTGGCGACGGCATATGGGTTGACCGGGCGCAGCGGCGTGGCCTCGGTGACGGGCAGTTCGTGGCTGGCGACCGGCCCGTAGATCTCGCTGCTGCTGGCGATCACCAGCAGCGGATCGTCGCCGGCGGCGATGCAGGCGCGCAGCAGGTTGAGCTGGGCGATGACGTTGGCCTGGAAGGTTCCGACCGGATCGGCGAACGATTGCGGCACGTTGGCCTGGGCGGCCAGATGGAAGATCAACTGCGGTCGTGCGGCGGCGATGGCGTGCCCGGTGGCGGCCGCGTCGGTCAGGTCGGCCTCGATGAGCGGGACGGTGCCGACGCTGCCGTGCCGCGCTGCTGAGCGCACCAGGCCGCAGAGCTGCCAGTCGGTGGTCTCGGCCAGGTGCGCCGCGAGATGGCGACCGACGAATCCGGCGATGCCGGTGATCAAGACGCGCATACCACTCCTGTCGACGACGATGGCGACTGCGGGCGCATTATACCCGCTCTGGCGCATCGTCGGCTGCGACGCCGAGGCGGCGCTCGAAGCTGAGCTCGTAGGGCTGCCAGCCCTGCCGGGCGTACCAGGCGCGTGCGGCGTGGTTGGCCCAGAGGGTGGTGAGGCGCATCACCGAGACGGCACGGGCTGCGCAGTGCTGCCCGGCGCTGGCCAGCAGCGCGCTGCCGATACCGCGCCGCCGCGCCGCCGGTACGACGTACAGGTCGGTGATGATGCCGGCCCGCCGGGCTGTCGGCACCAGATGCTGGTCGCCGGCGTCTTCCTCGGCGATGATCGCCACCACGAAGCCGAGCGGCTGCGCATCGGCCAGCGCCAGCGCCAGCATGCCGTCGTGCAGGTGCGCCAGGCGCCACAGGTACTCGAGATGCGCGGCTGCCATCAGATGGCCGACGCTGCGGCTGTCGTGCAGCGCGCGCTCGATGTCCTGCAATTCGGCCATCAGTGGGCGCAGCGCCACCAGATCGGCGTGCTGCGCCGGGCGAATGTGCCATGCTGCCATGCAGGCCCCTCCCGCGCCGGCTGCAGCCGGCACACTCACGCCAGGCCGCCCCAGCCTGCGATCACGACGATCCCCGCGGCGATGATTCCGGCACCGATCACCCGCCGCGCGCCGAAAGGCTCGCCAAACAGGCGCCAGCCGGCCAGCGCCCCGATGACGATGCTGATCTCGCGCAGCGCGCCGGCATAGGCGACCGGCGCCGTTCCGTAGGCTGCGAGCACCAGCGCATAGGCGCCGAGATTGCCGCAGCCGACGATCAGCGCCGGCCGGAACACGGCGCGCGCACGGGCCCAGACATCGCGCTGCCGCGCCAGCACCAGCAGCGTGACCAGCAGCGCGGCGAGCACGAAGCGCAGCGGCGTGTAGGCGGCGGCGCCGCCGAGCCGGACGCCGGCAGCGTCGATGATGGAGTAGCCGGAGATGCACGCCGCGACGAGCAGCGCCTGTGCGCTGCCCGCCATGGTGGCGCCGCGGTCGTGGCGCTGTGGCGCCAGCCCGACCAGCACCAGCCCGACCAGCACCAGCGCCAGCCCCAGCGCTCCGCCGGCGTCGGGGCGCTCGCCGAGCAGCCACCAGGCCCACAGCGCCAGCAGCGCCGGCGCCGCGCCGCGTGCGATCGGATACACCAGCGAGAAATCGGCGGTGCGGTAGGCGTGCGCCAGCGCGACGACGTAGCCGGTCTCGATCAGCGCGGCCAGCGCGGCGTGGCCCCATAGCACCGGCGCCGCCGCCGGCTGCGCCAGCAGCGCCGGCGCCATCAGCGCCGCCGCGACCACCGTGCTCAGCCACAGCGTGATCAGCGTGTCGCCCGTGCGCTTGAGCACCAGGTTCCAGCTGGCGTGGATCACCGCCGCAGCGAGGATCAGGGCGATGGTGGTGGTGGCCATGTCCGCTCGAAGCATCGTCGACCGGCCGATGCGCCGGGCGGTCGCCCATCATAGCACGAGGTGCCGTGCGCCCCAGCGCCAGCGCGTCTCCGGCAGCCCCGCCGGGGCCGCTCCTCGCGGCTGTCCGGATGGCGCGCACGGGTCGCCCCGTCGCGCGGGCGGTCGTGGTGCGGGCACCTCCGCGGGGATACATGATGCCCCCACGGGTGTATAATCAGCGCATCCGGCCACGTGCATGCCGGCCGCTGGGGAGGGTGAGCAGTGGATGCGTTGCCGCTGACATGGTGGCAGCTGGCGCTCGGCGCCCTCGGCGCGGTGCTCGTCGGGCTCTCGAAGACCGGCATTCCCGGCATCGGGATCCTGAACGTCGCGATCTTTGCCCTGGCGTTTCCGGCGCGCGATTCGGTCGGCATGGTCCTGGTCATCCTGATCTGCGCCGACCTGGTCGCGGTGCGGGCCTACCGGCACGATGTCGACTGGAGCCAGTTGCGGCGCCTGTTTCCCTGGGCGATGGCGGGCGTGGTGGCCGGCTCGCTGGCGCTCGGGCGGATCGACGATGTGCAGCTGCGGCGGGCGATCGGCGTCATCCTGCTGCTGCTGGTGGGCCTGCAGTACGTGCGCATGCGCCGCCCGACGCTGCAGCCGCCGACGACGCGCTGGTTCGCTCCGCTGGCGGGCGTGACCGCCGGATTCACCACGATGGTCGCCAATGCCGCCGGGCCGGTGATGATGCTGTACCTGCTGGCGATGCAGCTGCCGAAGCTGGTGTTTGTCGGCACGTCGGCGTGGTATTTCTTCGCGATGAATCTGTTCAAGGTGCCGTTCAGCGCCGCGCTGGGCCTGATCAATCCGCACTCGCTGCTGGTGGCCGCCTGGATCGCACCGTTCGCGATGCTGGGTGCGGCGTTCGGTCGGCCGATCGTCATGCGGCTGAACCAGCAGGCGTTCGAGCGGCTGGCGCTGCTGCTGACAGTCATCGCCGGGCTGGTGATGGTGCGCTGAGGCGCGGGGAGGGCGCGATGCACTGGGTGACGACGACCGGATTGCGCATCGGCCGGGTGGCGTGTGCCTGGCTGATCGTGCGCCGCATCGATCCGGCGGCGGTCTTTCTCTACGGCGCCGCGGCGGCGCTGCCCGGGCTGGCGGCGCGTCACGACGCGGTGATCTTCCATGCGCCCGGGATGGGCCTCGAGCGCCGCGGCCTCGTGTCGTCGTTCGAGGTGCTCGCCGGGCGCTACGAGGTCGCCTTCGGGCCGGCCGAGCAGGCGCTGGCACAGATCATCAACGCCGCCGACGTGCCACGCAGCCCGTATGCGCGCCCGGAGGCGGCGGGCGTGCGCGCGGTCATCGATGGCCTGCGGCTGACCTGCGCCGACGACGAGGCGCTGCGCCTGGCCGGCGCACAGGTGCTCGATGCGCTGCTGGCCCACTGCGCCGAGCAGGTGCGCCTCGGCCGCGGCTGAGCCTGCACCTGTTGGCGGACACCACACCATACGCTCACGGAACACCGGGGAGGAATGCCATGCCACTCAACGCCGACGACCTGTTCATGTTCGATACCCTCGGCTATCTGCACCTGCGCGGCGCCCTGTCGGCCGATGAGGTCGGCGAACTGCTGACGCTCGTCGAGCAGACGCGCACCGTCGATGTCCGGCAGTTGAACGCCGATGACACCCGCCTGCCGCATCAACTCAACCGGCCCGTCTCGCGCATGATCGACGCCGAGCCACGCTTCGCACAGTTGCTCGACCACCCGGCAGTCGTGCCGGCGCTCGAGGCGTCGCTGGGTGCCGACTACCGGCACATCGACAACGATCTGTACTTCACCGTGCCCGGGTTCGCCGGCGGACGCTGGCACCGCGGCGTGCGCGCCCACCCGACCGGCCACGTGGTCGATGGCGCGTTCATCTGCCCGATGGTGAAGGTCTTCTACTGCCTGACCGACGTCGGGCCCGGGCAGGGCGAATTCGCCGTGCTGCCCGGCTCGCACAAGTCGAACTTCGAGGTGGATCAGCAGCGCCTCGACCTGCCCGGGCAGCACTGCTTCGATGACGTGCGCGCCGGCGATGTGATCATCTTCAACGAGGCGCTGATCCACAACGGGCGCCCCAACCCGTCCGACCGGCTGCGGATCACGCTGATCGTCAACTTCGGTCGCGCCGATGCCGGCCCGTGGCCGGGCTACGAGCCCGCGCCCGCGACGCTGGCGGCGGTGAGCGAGCGCCAGCGCCGCATCCTGACCCCCGGTGCGCCGGTCTGGCGCGAGCCGGTGCTGGCCTGACGCGTCGTGGCGCGCGGTTCAGCGGGCCAGCGTGGCGCCGATGAGCGTGTCGAGCAGCTGGTAGCGCGCCTGGTGCCGCTCTGGCTGCATCGCGCTGACGACGTCGAGGTGCAGCCAGCGCATGCCGCCGTCGTGACGCATCGGCGGCCACGCCGTCAGCCCGGCGCCGTTCGGATCGCCGGTCGCGACGAAGTTGGCATAGTACTGCTGCATCGTCCCGGAGAGCGCGACATCGGCCGGCTCCCAGGCGTAGACGGCATTGGTGGCCAGCGTGCCCATGAAGTACTCGATGTCGGCGGAGTGCACTGCGCCGCCGTCGGGCGCCGCGGCGGCCGAGCGCATGGGGGGCCGCGGGTGGGCATAGCGGTACCGGTACACCGGCTGCCCGGACGTCTGGCCATGGATGCTGGCCCATGTCCAGGTGCTGTAGCCGATGAACAGATCGCTGGCGAGGTCGGTCGCGGCATCGATGACGGCCGCGTCATCGGCCGCCGGGTATTGCTGGAGTATCGCCGGCGCCGCGGCACCGCAGCGCTGCCGCACCGCCCGCCGGTAGGCGGCGGCGGTCGGGGCGCGCCGCCCGAGCAGCGCCGTGAATGGCGCCTCGGCCGAGTTCCAGCCCACCAGCAGCGGGACGCGCGCCTGCGCGCCGGCGAGGTAGCAGGTCAGCGGTGCCTGCGGCAGAAACCAGCCGTCGATGGTGCCGCTGAACTGCGGCGGCGCGTAGCGGCGGGTGGCGTGCATCAGCCGGCGTGCCGGCAGGGCGCGCAGCTGCGCCAGCGACGTCGCGCCGAGGGCTGTCGCCAGCGCGCTGCCGGCCCGCTCGGCGTCGTGCAGTGGCTGCGGCGGCAGCGCGCCGAGCAGCGAACCGCTCGAGCCGATGGCGCCGGCGATGTGCGGCTGCGCCATCGGCGCCGCCAGCAATGCGCTCACGGCGATCGAGCCGGCCGATTCGCCGGCGATCGTGATCCGCGCCGGATCGCCGCCGAATGCCGCGATGTTGTCGGTGATCCACTGCAGCGCCGCGACGAGATCGAGGTAGCCGTAATTGCCCGAGGTCTGCTGCGGCGATTCGTGCGTCAGGTCGGGGTGGGCGAAGAACCCGAAGACATTCAGCCGATAGTTGACGGTGACCACGACCAGGCCGCGCCGGGCCAGGCTGGTGCCGTCGTAGCGGGGCTCCGAGCCATCGCCGGCGACATTGCCGCCGCCATGGATATACATCAGGACGGGCGCCGCGGCCGCCCCGACCGGCGCCCAGACATTCAGGTACAGGCAGTCTTCGCTCGTGCCGCGCGAGCGGAAGACCATGTCGCCGAACACGCGGCGCTGCATCGCCCGCCGGCCAAACGCGGTGGCCTGGCGCACGCCGCGCCACGCCGGCGCCGGCTGCGGCGGCCGCCAGCGCAGGTCGCCGAGCGGTGGTGCGGCGAATGGTATCCCCCTGAAGCTCTGCACCGCCGCGCCAGGCTCGATCGCGCCCGCGAGGATGCCACCGCTGACGGTGACGCGTGGCTGAGCCGTCGTCCGATCACGCATGCTTGCTGCCCTCCCGTGTGGCTGGCCGTCCCCATCTGCCCCGCGCATCATACCAAATGGCAGCGCATGGCCCGCTGCCGCCGCGGCGCACCGGCGGGCGCCACCGCCGCGCGCCACCGCCGGCGGCTGTGCGGTAGTGACTGAACAAAATATCGTCTCAAAACAGTCGTTAACCAAGCTGCGTTGCACGGCGATGCCAGATCAGAATGTACATCCGTTGCAAAAAACCAGCACGACGCGACTCGCGCTTATCATCGTGCACCCTAACGTGGTTCTGTGCTGATTGGCGGTTCTAGTCGCTCTCTATCGGTTAATCTGCAATAATGCGCCATATTCGTACTAATGCATGATAATCAGCTTTATCCACTTCAAGAGTCGGGTTATTGTAAATTTACGATTTATCGATGACAAAACATTGTATATACATCTGTTTTGATTTATTACGTATAAACGAATGTTATTGGATTTGTTACAGTATATATGCAATTTAGTCGATGAAAATGCAGTAATTGAGAATTCAGAGATTCAATTCTATTAATTGTAGCATTTTCTATATGCTTTTATGAAATTTTGTAGAAAATAGCTATATTTGACCAAACTATATGATCAGAACGTTGAATTTCGGGCTTACTTTTCGATTGGCCAACACTGAGTGCAAAACCCTAGCTTGATGTTCAGAGTACCGGTAACTCATGCCTTGTTGCTGATACCAAGCTCGGCGACCGACCCAATCATCAGTGCCGCAGGTCATGGAGCATTATGTGATGACGATAATGTTGAGGAA
>JAGWYG010000140.1 GCA_018969485.1 Chloroflexota bacterium | reverse complement strand
CTTCGTGTCTTCGTGTGAGCCCGTCTCCCGTCCTTCGTCCCGCACCCCTTCGTGCCTTCGTGTCTTCGTGTGAGCCCGTCTCCCGTCTCCCGTCCCCCGCCCCTTCGTGTCTTCATGTGACACATCCCCGATGCCTTCGTGCCAGCGAGACGTGCCGGGCTCAGCGCGACAGCCCGCTCCAGCCATCAATCAGCAGCGGCAGTGCATCGAGACTGGCGATCGTCGCGTCGGGATGGACCGCCGGCGTGAGCGGAAACCGGTCGTTGTGACACCAGACCGCGCGCATGCCGAGCGCCTGCGCCGCGGCGATATCCTCGGCGGGATGATCGCCGACGAACACGGCATCGGTGGCGGCCAGCCCGAGCGCATCGAGCGTACGGCGCATGATCGCAGCCTGCGGCTTCCAGACCCCCATCGCGCTCGAGAAACTGGTGACCCCGAGCGGCGCCAGCAGACCCAGCGCCGCCAGATCGGCGCGATGGATCCCGGCTGGCCAGATGGTATTGGAGACCAGCCCCAGCCGCATGCCGCGCTGATGCAGGGCGGCGAGCGCCGCGCGAGCGCCGGGAGCAGCGCGCACGCCGCGGCGCAGCGGGTCGGTGTACCAGGTGACGAGCGTGTCATCGGGCGGTGGCGCCACGCCGGCGCGGCCGCAGCACTCGCGCAGCCAGCCAGCCGCGGTCGGCGCCGCCTGGCCGTGCAACGCTGCCGGCCAGGCGCGTGCGAGCCAGGCAAACGCCTCGTCGACGAAGTGCGCCTCGGCACAGGCCAGCCGGCCGTGCGATGCCGCCAGCCCACGATACACCGCGCGCAGCCCTGCGGCCTCCCACGCGCGCCAGCTACCGTCGCCGTGGGCGGCGTACTGCACCAGCGTACCACCCATATCGAACAGCACGCCGCGAATCACGGCGCCTCGCCCGGTGGTTCACCGCGTGCCGCCGCCACAATCTGCTGCAGATACTGCTGCCACGCGGCGCGGTTCTCGTAGGCGATGCGGCGGACCCGCTCGAGGTCGCCGCTCTCCGCGGCGTCGACCGAGCGCGCCAGCGATTCCTGGAATGCCCGCGCCAGATCCGCGACGGCGCGGCGCATTTCGCCATTGGCCGCGCGTTGCCGCTCGAGCTCACGGGTGAGCCAGGCGTTCAGCCGGCGCAGCTCGGCGTCGGTCGTCGCATCATCGTCCATCACCATCTCCGACGGCACCCGCAGCGCCGCGCGCGTATCGGGCGACCGCGCCGCTCGTCAGCCCATGCAGGTGATCATGGTCAGCCAGTCATCCGGCGGCGCCACCAGTGATACAGCGGCGGCAGCAGGACCGCATCATAGGCGCCCACGTAGCACACGAGCCGGCCGCCAAAGCCACGCTTGAAACGATAGACCCCATAGAGCGGATCCTGTTGCGCCGCCACATCGCCATCGGTGTCGGCCAACGCCGCCGGCACCCCCCACAGGTCGTAGTCGCGGGCACCCGCCGCCTGGGCCCACTGCAGCGCCGCCCACTGGATGGCATGCTGTGCACCGCTACGCAACCCGGCAGCCGTCGAGCCGCTGTACAGGTAGGCGGCGGCGTGCGGCCCGAGCGCGGTGAATGCCGCCGCATGCGGCACGCCGTCGCGTTCGGCCAGCCACAGGCGCACCCGCGGCCCCAGCACGCGCAGCGCGGCCGCGTAATAGCCGGCGTCATGGATGCCGAACCCGGCCCGGCCAGCCGTCTCCTGCATGACCTGATAGAAACACACGAGGTCTGCGGCAGTGCCGACGCGCACCACCACGCCATCGCGCTCAGCGCGCCGGATGTCGGCGCGGTGCCCTTTGCTCACGCCACGCAGCAGCGTCTCGGGTGTCCCGGCGAGCGGGACATGCAGGCTCACCGCCGGCTGAACCGGCGCGACCGGCAGCAGGCGCTGCGTCTGCAGCAGCGCGGCGAGATCTGTCGCACCGGCGTCGGCGCGCGTCAGGTTTGGCTCGAGGCGGAGAAACACCGCCAGCTGACGCCGTGCATGCGACACCAGCCCGCTCACCAGCCGGCGATCGATGGCGGCGTCGCCGGAGAACAGCGGGCCGCGCGGCGTGTAGGCCGCCGCGACACCGAAACGCCGCCGCACGAGCAGCTGCGCCCCGGCCACCAGCTGTCCGGCGCGATCGTGCAGCCCGAGCAGCTGCGGCACCCAGCCGGCCGTAGCCTTGAGTTGGCCCCACGCGCTCAGCTGGAGCAGATGTCCGTGCTGGTGCGCGGCGACGAAGGCATCCCACGTGGCGGCATCGACGGTCTCGAGGCGCAACGTTCCGGCGCTCACGGCGCGACCCGCCACGCCCGCTCGGCGACGCCGCCGGCCTCCGCCACCGTCGCAGCGTAATCGCGGATCTGCGACGCCATTGGCGCCATGCCACCAAACAGCTCACCGATCTGGCTGCGGTATGCGCCGATCGCCGCAATCTTGGCGGCCAGGCCATCATCGATGGCCATCGGGCGGGACGTCCAGCGACCATCGAGCGCCGACAGCCGCCGTTCCAGCGCGCCGGGCCGCAAGGCATACGGGATGTCCTCGTAGTACCACGCCGCATCGCCCAGCAGCTGTCGGGCTGCTGCGAAACAGATCAGGTGATCGACATGCTCGCCCACGCCCAGCGGCACCGCAATCTGCGCCTGCGGCAGCTGACGCCGCAGCGTGGCGAAGAGCCCGGCCACGAACGGAATCAGCGGATCGTCGGCCTGCGGCGCGGCGAACAGCGTCTCGCGGCTGTGGTATGCCGCCGGGCAGCGATAGATCGCATCAAGCACCTCGAGCCAGACAAAATCGACGCCCAGCGTCGCCATCGCCACGACGTCCTCGCGCTTGCGCTGGCCTACAATATCATCGGACTCGAGATCCCACTGGCCGTGAAACTCACGCGCCACGGCGTTGTAGGCCGCCGTCGGCGCGGCGGTACACAGCGTGATCACCAGCGCTGGTGCCGCGCTGGCTGGCGGCGCCGCCAGCACGCCACCCAGCGACAGCGCCGCATCGTCGAGGTGCGGCGCGATACATACCAGCCGGTAGGGCGCGCTCAGCGCGGCAAGGTCAGGCAGTTGCACATCAATGCTCGCGATCCGTCTGGCGCCAGCGCGGCCGTTGGAACGCCGCCGCACCGAGCTCGTCCCCGTCGAGGGCCTCCTCAGCAGCGCTACGCCGTGCGTCATCGGCACTGCCCGCGATCTGCCCGAGCGCCCGGTGCGCCGCCGAGCCACCGATCTGGGCCAGCGCCCAGATCGCCGCCAGCGCAACCTCGCCATCGGCCTCGCCAGCCAGCCGCGTCAGCGCCCCGACGAACGCGGTGGCCGCCTCGCCATGCTCACCGATCGCCAGCGCCGCCTCGTACCGTCGCGCCGGCGAGTCGTGGGAGAGCTCGCGCCTGATCACTGGCAGCCACTGCGGCGCCATCGACCGCCCCATCGCCACCAGCGCGCTCTCGCACCACAGTTGCTCGCCGGTGCGATAGGCAGCGGCGATGCGCTCGGTCACCCCCGCGGCATCGGCGAGATACCCGAGCGCCTCGAGCGCCCGCCGGCGCACCTCGGGCACTTCGTCGGCGCGATCATGTGCAGCCCCAAGCGCGTCGGCCAGCACGTCTGCGGCAGATGCGCTGATGTCGCCACACGCCGCCGCCCGCGCAAACCTCGCCAGGCCCAGCGCCGCCGCCACCCGCACGGCCGGCACCGGATCGGTGCGCAGCGCCTCGAGCATACACCCCATCACCATCGGCGAGTCGGCCTCGGCGAGGCCATCGATCGCCCGCGCGCGCACTGCCGCGTCCGGGTCATCAAGACACCACAGGAAGATCTGGTCGAAGTTCAGATCGAGATTGTCCTCCGCCAGCTCGGCGAGCGCACCGATGATGCGCAACCGACGGTCGCCGACGATCATGCGCCATGCGGGCGCGAAGACGTCCGCCTCGCCGACGCGCCGATCGCTCAGCGCCCGGAGTTCGCCATAGACGATGTTCTGGCCGCCGGCACCCACGCGGCGCAGCAGCGTCGCCAGATCGACAGGCGCCGTCAGATCAGCGTCACTCATCGGCGCGTCGCCCCGAGCCACCGGCCGACGATGGGTTGCTCACTCGTCATCATCGACGAACTCATCATCGCCAGCGTCATCGTCGGTCGACGGCATCGGCGGCGGCGCGTACACCCAGGCCTCCGGCCTGGCCCCCGGAGCGTAGGATGCGCCAGTTGCCAGCAGATGCCGCAGCAGCGCGCGCGACGCCGGCCGCAGGACATTCAGCGCTGCGTACAGCCGCGGCTCGTCGGCCTCGTAGCGTGGCATGCCCCGGGTTCCCACCGGCGTGCCGATCGTCTGGAAGACCTGTTCCAGCATCAGGTCGGCGCGCCGCCGCTCGTTCATCGATGACGCCTTCAGGCTGCGCAGCCGGCCAAACTGCGCCTGGTTCACCAGCATGCCGCTGTCGACGGCGCACGCGAAGCGCAGCGCAGTGAAGCCGAACTTGGCAGTCTTCTTGGTCTCGTCGAGCGACAGGATGCGGTCTTCCTGCTCATCATCCTCGTCGTAGCGCAGGTTGAACAGATGCGGATCGGCCGTACGGCTGAGCGTGATCAAGGCTCCTGGCACCAGCACCTGCCGGAATGCCGTCTCGAGGCCTTGCAGCCAGCCGCCCTTGTTCCCGGTGGGAAAACGCAGCTCGGCGATGGTGGTCAGATGATGCTGGGGCCAGTAGAACCGCAGCACCGCGCTCGATTGCTTCACCAGCATGGCGTGCGGCAGAATGGTGGCCAGCGCCCGGCTGTATGGCAACACGCCGTATTCCCACTCGAAGCCGGTGAGGACGTGGCTGTATTCACCCTGCTGGCGGATGGCGTCGAGGTCGTGCTCGCGATCGCTGTCGTCGAAGCCTTCCTCGAGATAGCCGGTGAACTGCCCCATCTCACCCGGCTTGACGCGCTTGGTGCCGATCGCCGGCATGTTCTTCAGCGTCCACAGGTGTGCGCCGGCGACTCCCACGAAGTCGAACTCCTTTTCGCGCCGCAACGCGTAGTTGAGCGAGAACCGGAACGGCCCGTAGTCGGCCTGGCGCGGGTTGTGGTAGAAGATGTCGGCGATGATCTGGGTGTCGAGCAGCGGTTCACCGCGCTCGCGCAGGTAATCTGCGACGCGCCGGACCTCGTTCTTGCCAAAGCTGGTGAGCTTGCCCGTCGGCAGCGCCTGGTTGCCGAAGGTGACGATGTGCCGCTCCGGGTCGTTCTCGATGGCAGTGCGCAACATCGAGACCAGCGTCGGGCCGTACTGGGCCATCAGTTCGGCGACCGGGCGCCGCATGTCGATCTGCAGCGCGTTGGCCAGGGTGATCATCGTGTCGGGCAGCGCGGCGCCCGCGCTCACCGGCTGTGGCGCTACGGCTGCCTCGCCGACCACAACGGTTTCGCCGTCGTCCGGCACGTCGGGTGTCTCGCCAGACGCCACGCTGGCCTCGTCGTCATCCAGCTCGGTGGCGTCATCGTCCAGGGCATCGGCATCGTCGATCGGGGGGGCGTCGGCGGCCAGGCGCGCCTGCTTGAGCCAGTATTGCGAGATCAGCGTCGGCTCGACGGTGGTCAGCACCGAACGCATCGGCGTGACGACGTCGCTGATGTCGACGACGGCGTAGGGGGCTGCCGGCGTGTGCAGCCGCTGCGCGAACAGGTAGCGGTCGGGCTCGGCGGGCAGCGCGGGGCGCCCCTGGCGCGTCGTCTGGTAGATCACCTGGCCGTCGTGCTCCTCACGGGCGAAGATTGCGTCGTTGGCGCGCAACGCCGTATCGATCAGCGCCGCCAGTTCGGCTTCGCTGTTCGCCAGTTTCCCGCGGTCGCTCGCGGGCAGCGTGGCAAAGTAGGCCGTCAGATTGCGCAGCGTCTGGCGTACCGGGGCATTCACGCCGAGCGATGCCGCCTGCCTCGCCATGATCCCGAAGACGCGCGCCGCGAGCTCGGCTTGGACACCTGAACCGGCAAACACTGGCGATGTGCTCATGGCGTCGGCTCCTCTGCCTGGACTAGCTCACGCAAAATCTCGAGATACCGCTCGGTCAGCCACGCAAGATCTTGCGGCTGGCCCGTCGCTCCGAGCGCGAACGCCAGCAGATCAAGGCCGGTACTGCCGAAGGTGATGCTCTTGCCTTCCATTGACCCCACCATTCACTCACGCCGCGACGCCGACCGGCCGCAGCCCGGCCGATCCTGTCGGCGGCGTGACGGTTCGCCGAACCATACTGGGCAAAGTATAGCACCGCGCATCGGCGAATGCAACCAGACATCGGGCGGTCGGGCGGATAGGGCGCCGTCAACGTCCTTGAAGCGAGGAGCGAGAACCACGGGATGGAACCTTGCCCCCCCGCCCCTTCGTGGCTTCGTGTGAGCCCGTCGCTCCCGTCCTTTCGTGGCTTCGTGCCTTCGTGTGAGCCCGTCTCCCGTCCCTTCGTGCCTTCGTGCCTTCGTGCCTTCGTGCCTTCGTGTCTTCGTGTCTTCGTGTGAGCCCGTCTCCCGCCTTCGTGGCTTCGTGTCTTCGTGTGAACCCGTCCCCCGCCT
>JAGWYG010000139.1 GCA_018969485.1 Chloroflexota bacterium | reverse complement strand
CCAGTTGGTCTGCCGTGAGCGACCAGCGCCGGCCGTCCAGCACGATCGTGACCGGGGCTGCCAGGAATGCGGCATAGCGGCGCTCGAGCGCCTGCTGGACAGCATCGCGCTGCATCGCCGTCAGGGCGGCTCCGCGCACCGAGATCCCGGGGAGCGATTGGTCCGCCAGGAGTCGATCGAGCGCAAATGGCAGCGCCAGGACGAGGCAGAGGAGCACGCCAAGCCACGTCAGCCAACGACCCATGCCGGACCTCCGCGGACGACGGTGTGACCGCTCTGGCGGTGGATTGTCAGGGGCACCGGCACGGCGCATCGGTGCCGGTGCCGCGTGCATCCGACGGCGTGCCATCGGACCATCGTGATGAGGGCGCTTGTGCGACATCGTGGCCGTCGACTGCTGCTGGCAGAATCAATCCATCTACGACACACCATCGTTTGCTCCCCCTACCCTACCACTGCACGGTGCGGCTGTCAACGGCGACGCCCTGCCGCCCTGCCGGATGGCAGCCCGGTGATGGCGCGCAGCTCCCGGACCACCCCGGGCGCGTCATGCACGGGGCGGTGGATCATCAGACACCCGGCGGGCATGCTGCCGAACACATGCCCCCGGCCAGGCAGACGCCGCGTGCCGACGACGGGATCATCCGGCACACGGCCGCCGGCCAGCACCGCCCGGTGGCAGGCGATCACGGCTGACGGCGGCTCACCCGGCGAACGTGTCGCGGATCCAGGCCAGGCTCAAGCGATGGGCCTCCTCCAGGCTCATCGTCTGCGGCGTACCGGATTCGCTGGCCAACTCGATGTGGATGGGCCCGTCGAAGCGGCGCTGTCGCAATGCCGCCACGATCGGCGCATACGTGACATCCCCCTCGCCGAGCGTCTCGGCCCACACGCCACCGTGCGACTGGCGTACGTGGAGGGTTGCGACGCGATCGCCGTAGAGACGCAGCAGATCCTGTGCAGCCAGATTGCTGTTGCCACAGCCGCGATACGCCCAGTGGACATCGAAACACAGCCCGAGCAGATCGGCGGGCACGGTGAGCAGCATGTGATGCACCTCGCGGGCCGCCTGGCGAAACTCCGGCGCGTGAAAGTGATAGATCAGCCGCGCGCCGGCGCCGCGGACGCGCTCGCCGAGCAGTGCCAGCCGCTCAGCCTGGCGTGCGAGGGCGTCGTCATCCTTGTCGACTGGCGCATGCCAGGCGATGGGATCGGGATTGACGCAGATGAAGCGCGCGCCGAGCGCGACCCCACGTGCGACATGCTGCATGGCGGCGTCGCTGCTGGCGCGCCAGGTGTCATCATGCAACCGGCAGCCGACATACATCGATGGCATGCTGAGGCCATGCTCGTCGAGCAGCCGGCCGAGCCGCGTGGCGATGGCATCATCAGGCAACATCGCCTGCTCCCAGGCATCCAGTCCGGCGCGCGCGGTGGCCGCCAGTGCCTCATCGAGGTGATCCTCGAGGCGTTCGCCACGAGCCTGAAAATACTGCAACCAGCGATAGCTGTTGGTCCCGACAATCATCTTACGCCCCCTCATCGCTCGCTTTCGCCATGTCTGCCTCGCGCGCTTCGCGTGCTTCGCGCTGCGCCTGGTGGAGCGCGTCGTGCAGGCGCCAGATCAGTTGGACGCGCGCACGGTGCCACCCCGGCCGCTTCGGTCCCGTCTCGCGCATCAGGATGAGCTGTCGGGTCCGCGCCGTGATCATCGCGATCCGCGTCCCGATCGCCGGGGAACCGGCATCGTCGCCCATAGGTCCTCCGTCACCATCACCGTCGCTCGCATGGTATCATCGATCAGGCGCGAAGTCACGCGGCACCGGCGGTGTGTGGGCAGGAGCATCACAATGATCACCGTACTGCATGGCCCGGCCGAGTTCGATCGCAGCGAGGCGCTGGCGGCATTGCGCCGGAGTGCCGACGACGACTCGGGCATCGACCGGGTCGAACTGGACGGCCGGCGCCTGAAACTGGACGTGCTGGTCCAGGCCTGTGAGGCGCGCGCCTTCTTCAGCACACGGCGGCTGGTGATCGTCAACGATGCGCTCAGGCAGATGCCCGCCGGCAAGGAGCGCGACGCCGTGCGCCAGTACCTCGCGCGCGTGCCGCCAACATGCGATCTGGTGTTCGTCGAGCAGGACACGGTGCCGGCGAATAATGCCCTGCTGACCACCATCAAGCGCATCGGCGAGATTCACGAGTTCGTCGTGCCGAAGGCCGACGGCCTGACGAACTGGATCGTGGCGCGGGCCCAGCACCATCGCGCGCGGCTCGCCCGCCCGCTGGCAGCCCGCCTGCTGTTCCTCGTCGGCGCCGACCAGCGCCGGCTCGATCACGAGCTTGCCAAGTTGGCGACGTTCGTCGGCGTCGATGGGATCATCGATGCGCCAACGCTCGACGCGCTGGTGCATGACGATCACGAGCGCAAGATCTATGAGTTCACCGATGCGTTTGGCGAGCGCGCGCTGCCGCAGACGCTGGGCGTGCTGCACGGGCTGCTGGCCGACGGTCAGGTCCCGATCGTGCTGGTCGCCGCGCTGGCGCGCCAGGTGCGCCAGTGGGCGCTCGCGCGCGACGCCATCGATCGCGGCAAGCGCAGCGCCGAGATCGCAGCAGAGCTGCGATTACCCCCGTTCATCGCCGACAAGCTCGTCCGGCAGGCGCGTGGCTTCAGCGACGCAGAGCTTGCGCAGCTGCACGAGCGGGTGACGGCGCTCGATCAGGTCTGCAAGACGGGCCGCGCGGACCCGGCGGCGCGCCTGGTGTTGCTGATCGCCGAGTTTTGCCGCTGAGGCCATCCGGTGCGGCGTGATGCGGAGATGGGGCGGAGGTTGCCGTCGGGGCGCTGCGCGCGAGCCCCATTGCGGGTGGATGCCGCCAGGTGGCGCAGGCCGTCGCTGCGCCGCACGCGCCAGCCCGACGGCGCGGCTGGTAGTGGCCAGCCACCACCGCCTGGGCCACGCCGGTCGACGCGACCCAGGCGCCGTCGGTGGTTCAGCCGGCTGCTGCGAGCTTGCGCGCGAGGCGCGACTTGCGGCGTGCGGCGTTGTTCTTGTGCAGGATCCCCTTGACGGCCGCCTTGTCGAGCGTGCTCATCGCCAGACGCACTGCCTCGGCATCGGGCTTCCCGGCGAAGATCGTCTGCTCGGCCTTCTTGACCAGCGTCTTGACCCGCGAACGGTACATCTTGTTGCGCGACTGGCGCCGGGCATTGGCACGGACACGCTTCTGCGCCGATTTGGTGTTGGCCAAAGTGAACGTTCTCCTGCTATACTCTGGTGGCGATCCGCCCGATGGCCCACACGGGCCACACGTTATTTCCGCGATTATAGCAGAAGGCAGATTGATGCGCAACCGGCTGCTGGGCAGTTCACTGATCGTCGCCATGGGCTACGCGCTGAGCCGGTTGCTCGGCCTGGGGCGCGACATCGTCATCACGCTGAACTACGGCACCAGCGCCGAACTCGACGCCTTCCGCGCATCATTCGGCATCATCGACATGGTCTATCTGGTCGTGGCCGGAGGCGCCCTCGGCTCGGCATTCATTCCCGTCTTCAGCGAATACCTGACTGCCGGAGAACGGCGGCGCGCCTGGCAACTGGCCCACGGCGTCCTGACCATCACCGCGGCCGGGTTGCTCGTCGCCTGCGCAGCGGTGGCAGCGTTCGCCGAACCGCTGGTTCGCCTGAGCGTCGGGCGTGGCTTCGATGCTGCGACGCAGCGCATGACCGTCGATCTGCTGCGGCTGATGCTGCTGCAGCCGATGCTGCTGGGCATCGGCGCGCTGCTGAAGGCCACGCTTGAGAGCCACGACCGGTTCACGCTGCCGAGCATCGCGGCGAGCACCTACAATCTCGGCATCATCATCGGGGCGCTCAGTGCGCCATGGTTCGGCATCACCGGCCTGGTGTGGGGAGTCAACCTCGGTGCGCTCGGGTTCATCATCACGCAACTGCCCGGCTTGCGCGGGCTCGGAATGCTCGCCACCTGGCCACGGTTCGCCGACGTGCCGCGCGTATGGTGGTTATTCTGGCCACGGCTGATCGGACAATCGACCTGGCAGATCAACCTGATCGTGATCGCCAGCCTGGCGTCATTGCTCGGCGTGGGTGCGGTGGCGGCCAACAGCATCGCATTGCAGCTGATGATGGTGCCACATGGCCTGATCGCCCTCAGCATCGGCACGGTCCTGTTCCCCACACTGGCGCGCCAGTACGCTGCCGAACGCCACGACGACATCCGCGCGACGCTGACCGGCGCGATGCGCGTCGTGCTGTTCCTTGCATTGCCGTTGAGCACGGGGCTGGGGCTGCTCGCCTCGCCGATCATCCGGCTGATGTTCGAGCGGGGCGCATTCGATGCGCAGTCGACGGCATTGACGGCGACGGCGTTCGGTGGGTACGCGGTGGGTCTGGCAGCGTTTGCGCTCGCCGAGATCGTGGTGCGGGCATTTTATGCGATGCACGACACGCGTACCCCGGTGCTGATCGCCTGCGGAGCCGTCGTGGTGAACATCACGCTGGGCATATGGCTGACGCGTGCCGGCTACGGCCTGGCCGGCCTCGGCCTCGCGTTCAGCATCGCAAACCTGGCCGAGGCAGCAGCGCTGGTGGCCATGCTGCAACGCCGGATCGGCGGCCTCGGCAGCACGTTCTGGCGCTCGGCCGGCGACAGCGTGGCTGGCGCCGCGCTGGTCGGCGTGGCATTGATCGCGCTCCAGGCCCTGGCGCTGCGCACCGGGCTGGTCGGCGATGGGCGCGGGCCAGAGAACCCGTGGGCGCTGCTCGGCTGGTGCGCGCTCAATGGCGCGACCGGCGCTGCCGCCTACATCGGCTGGTCGGCGTGGCGCGGCAGCCCCGAGTTGGCAGCCGTCACCGAGCGGCTGCGACAGCGCATCCTCCGTCGCTGACCGGCTCAGCCATCGTTGCCGTAGATCTTCGCCAGCCCGATGGTCGTGGCCCGCATCAGATCGAACAGCGCCTGTGGCTCGATCACGCGACACCCCTCGCCGTACCGCAGCAGAATCTGCCGCGCCAGACCGAGATTGCTCACCGTTGCGGTCACCACCGCGCTGCCATCATCGTAGTAGGTGATCTCGGTCTCGGGGAAATATGCCGTGATGTCGCGGCGCCGTGCCAGGCTGGGGTGCAGCCAGTAGCGCAGCCGATGACGCTCGGCGCTCGGTCGCGTCTCGGGCAGCGCGCGCGGCAGGACCTGTACCGTGCCGGGAACGATGCGGTCGAGCCGATAGTCCATCACGGCGTAGGCCGGTTCACCATGCGACGGCGTGGCCTCGATCAGCGAGGCGTCGAGATAGCCGAATCCCTCGGGACGGAAGCTGATGGCGTATGGGGCGACACGGTGCCGCCGTGGCGCGCTCAGATCGTGCGCGCTCCAGTACTTGAAGGCCAGCTCGCGGCGTTCGTCGATCGAGCGGCGTACCGTCGCCAGCACCGTCGCATCGATACGCCCCGGCGTGATGCCCGGAATGGTCAGACGCGATCGGTAGCGTTTCACCTGAAGCTCGTGAGACTGACGCGTCGGCAGCAGCCGCAGGACGCGATCAACCAGCCCGCGCAGTGCTGCCTGATCGGGCAGCGCCGAACCCGACGGATAGCTGGCGTCGAGGTAGGCCAGCGCTTCGAGCAACTCGCCGGAGATGTCGAGCAGCGCGAGCTCGCCGGGATCCTCCAGCGAATACTGCCCCTGATCACGGTGGAAGATGATACGACAGGCGTACTCACCCTTCAGCGCGTCGAGATCGTGCTTCAACGCCGCGGCCGCAGCCGTCGGGTATCCGTCGTCTCCTAGCTCGCGCTGTACGTGCTCGATGATCGCGTCGCTGCTCGCGGGTCCACCGAGCAGGAACCGCACGATCAGGAGGCGCCGCCTGAAGGTGAGCCACGAACTGCGCTTCGTGCCGCCGGTGCGCCGCCGTGTTGGTGTTGCTTGACTCATCGCGCTCGTCATCCTCTCCGGTATCAGGTGCTCCAGGAACATCCCTGTGGCGGCATATGTGCCATATTATCACCTGTCGCGCTCGGCTGTCTGGTACGATGACGCTGTGCCCCACCGGGCGGACGGGCAGCGTAATCGTTTACGTGTGCAATGAATCGCATAGACGCAACTAGGCATCGAGCTCGACCGAGCCCATGACCGACGTCGCCGATCACGAATGGCCGGCGCGCTGATCATACCAGATCCAGCGACTTACGTCAAAAAAACGTTAAACAGGCACGAGTCAGCATCGCAGATCATGCGTGCGACGTGGCACGCGCCAGTCGCCACCCGGCGACGATCCTCGTTCAGGGGTAGGTTGTGCCATAGACACATAAGACGAGGCCATCTGATGCGGCAAGCGCACGTCCAGGCGCTGCGGGATGTTCGGCCAGGGCGCGGGCGCCAGGTGCCGCAGCCGGCCGGTCTCGCCGCGTGATCCAACCATCCTATCCCCGAAAGGCGACGATCCCGGGCGCCGTGCCGCCGCGGCAGACGCCCCGGTGGATGATCAGCGCAGCACGCAGCACGCAGCACGCAGCACGCAGCACGCAGCACGCAGCACGCAGCACGCAGCACGCAGCACGCAGCACGCAGCACGCAGCACGCAGCACGCAGCACGCAGCACG
>JAGWYG010000138.1 GCA_018969485.1 Chloroflexota bacterium | reverse complement strand
TGCCGGTCGCCTTCACGCCCGCCTGGGCGCCGAGCAGCGTCAGCGGCTTGCTGACGACGATGTTCTCGCTGTAGGTGCCCGGCAGGACGCGCACCACATCGCCGGCGCTGGCGGCGGCGATGCCCTGCGCGATGGTGGTGTAGCTGCTACCCGCCGCGCTGCCCACCAGGACGAGCGTGCGGTCGGCGAACTGCAGCCGCTCGATGCCGGTCAGCGTGTCGCTGCCGTCGGTGCCAGTCACCGTCACCGTGGCGCCGAAGGTCATGGTGTAGCTGGCATAGGTCCCGGCGTACACTGCTGTGTCGGTGCCGCTGCCGCCGTCGAGCGTGTTGCTGCCCGCGCCACCCGTGAGCGTGTCATCGCCGCCATTGCCCGTGAGCGTGTTGTCAGCGGCATTCCCGGTCAGCGCATTGTTGCCGTCATTGCCCGTCAGGTTCGCCGCGCCCGCACCAGCCAGCGCGATCGCGCCGTTGGTCACCGCCGCATCGAGCACCACACCCGTGAAGCCGGTCACGCCCGTCGGCAGATTCACCGTCAGGCCGCTGACCGTCGCCGTCGCCGTGCCCGCCGCGTACGTGCCGGCCTGCACCCACACCGTCTGGCCCGCCGCCGCGGCGTTGAGCGCCCGCTGGACATCGGCAATCGTCGTCGTGGGGCTCGCGAAGCTGTTCGGCGTGACGTAGACGTTGCCGCTGCGCAGGGTCACGGCACCATAGGTGCCGACATCCACGCGATCGATCACCTTGTCGGCGATGCTGAAGCCATCGCTCGTCGACAGGGTCGGCCCGGCGGCGATCCCGCCGAATGTCGCGCCTCCGGCCGTCACGGCTGCCGCCGTCCCGCCGTTCACAACATACGTGCCCAGCGTCGCCGCGAAGCTCGTGTTCCCCAGATCGATCCCGGCCGGGTTCCCCTGTGCCGAGCCATAGACCAGCAGACCAACCCCCGTGCCATTCAGTGCGACGTCCGTCAGCGTGACACCGCTGATTCCGTTCGCGAGCGACAGGTTGTAGGTGCTGCCGGTGATGGTGACATCGTTCAGTGCCAGCCCTACCAGGCTCGCCGGGTTGGTGGTGTAACTCGGCGCGTCGTTACGTGCCGCGATCGCCACACCAGCCCCGGTCACCACGCCGGTGCCCGAGTTGTTCACCACCAGGCTATCGAACGCGATGTTGGCGAAGGTTCCGTATTTGAGGTTGATGTTGACGCCGTTCGGCGACGTTGTGCCATAGCCGCTGCCGTCCACCGTGATGTCGGTGAAGGTCGCATTGTGCAGCTTCTCGGCGTACAGGCCTTTGAACCGGTTGTTGTTGAACGTCGTGTTCGACACCGTCACGTTCTGAAAGTCATTCTGGTTGGTGGTACGTGCGCTCGTTGCGTTGATCATCCAGCCATAATCGTTGTTATCGAACGCACTATTGCTGATCGTCACGGTATTTGCCGCACCCGACGTCGCCGAACGCAAGCCGATCTGGTTGGCCACGGCGCTGACATTCGCCATCACCAGGCCGCTGATCACAGCGTTGTTGTGGATCGTGATGCCATAGCCATGGTTGGTCACGACGAGGTTGCTCAGCGTCAGGTTCGAGATGACGCTGTTGCTGTAGATACCGACATTGCTGACGGCTGTATTGCTGGCGCCGACGATTCGCAGCTTATCGACCGTCACGTCGCTGGCCGAGATTGTCAGCGCCGTCCCAGACGCAGGTGCGAGCAGCGTGTTCGCCGTCGGATCGGTCGCACTGCCCGCACCTTGCAGGGTCAGTGCCTTGGTGACCGTCAGGTTCTCGCTGTAGGTGCCCGGCAGGACGCGCACCACATCGCCGGCGCTGGCGGCGGCGATGCCCTGCGCGATGGTGGTGTAGCTGCTGCCCACCTGGGCGCCCACCAGGAGCACCGCGCGGTCGGTGAACTGCAGCCGCTCGATGTTGGTGACGCGATCAGTGCTGTTGGCCCCGGTCACCACGACGTTCGTGCCGAAGACCTCGATGATGTAGTCGGCGTAGGCGCCGGTGAACGTCCGCGTGTCGGTGCCGCTCTCACCCACGGCCAGGCTGATCAGCCGGTCGACGAACTGCAGCCGCTCGACGTTGGTGAGCGTGTCGTTGATGTCGGTGCCAGTCACCGTCACCGCGGCGCCGAAGGTCACGGTGTAGCTGGCGTAGGTCCCGGCGTACACTGCTGTGTCGGTGCCGCTGCCGCCGTCGAGCGTGTTGCTGCCCGCGCCACCCGTGAGCGTGTCATCGCCGCCATTGCCCGTGAGCGTGTTGTCGCCAGCATTCCCGGTCAGCGCATTGTTGCCGTCATTGCCCGTCAGGCTCGCCGCGCCCGCACCAGCCAGCGTGATCGCGCCGTTGGTCGCCGCCGCATCGAGCACCACACCCGTGAAGCCGGTCACGCCCGTCGGCAGATTCACCGTCAGGCCGCTGACCGTCGCCGTCGCCGTGCCCGTCGCATACGCGCCGGCCTGCACCCACACCGTCTGGCCCGCTGCTGCAGCGTTGAGCGCCCGCTGGACGCTCGGCGCCGTCGTGCCGCCCGGCGCCCACGCGCTGTTCGGTGTCACGTACCACTGGCCGCCGCGCAGCCCCACCAGGCCCAGCCCCGGCGCGTCCACACCGTCGGCCATGATGTCGGCCAGCGCAGACACCTGCGCCGCCGGCGTCGTGCCGTCCAGCGTCACGCTGCCGTACGTGTTGCCGCTCGCGGCCAGCGTCGTCGCCGCGCTCAGCTGCGCGATCGCCGCCGCCGGCAGCGTCGGGTTCGTCCCGCCGTTGGTGAACGTGTTGCCCGTCAGCGTGATCGTCCCCGCCTGCGCACCGGTCGTTCCCGCCTGGCGTCCCGTCAGCCAGCCGTTCACGTTGACGGCTGCCGCCAGCGTGTCCGGCTCGAGCAGCACGCCCGCGGCGTACCCCGCCAGGCTGCTCGCTGCCACATCGTTGTAGATGAAGGTGTTGCCCGACACCACCGAGTTGCGCGACGCCGGGAAGTACGTGGCGTCTGCCGAGCGGCCGCCCGCCAGCACCAGGCCCGCCGTGCCGCCAATCATGCGGAACGTGTTGCCGCTGACGGTCGAATCCACCACGCCGAGGTACGCGCCCGCCAGGTTGGAGTAGTAGTCGCTGCCGGGCGTGATGTTCTCGATGGTATTGCCGCTGAACACACTGCCGGCGACCAGCGTCGGCAGGCTCGGGCCGCTGCGGCTGTTGCCGATCAGGTTGTCGGTGATCCGCGCGCCCACCATGCGGGTCTGCAGCTGTGCCTGCAGCAGCGTCTGGTACGTCGCGAAGATCACGTTGTCGTCGACGACCAGCCTGGTGTACGCCAGTGATGCACCGCTGTTGCGGAACATGTTGGTGAACACGATGCCGCGCGCGCCGGTGATGCTCTGGTTGGCGGGCGTCGCGGTGGTGCTGGTGGTGGTCAGGGCGATGACGTTGTCGGCGATGGTCACATCGGCGATCTCGGCGCTGAACGCCTGCGCCGCATTGCTGGTGTGCTCACCGAACACGATGCCGTTGACCTGGTTGGTGCGCGACGGCAGGTCGGCGACCACACGGTTGTTGCGCAGCGTGATCCGGGCGCGCAGCGCGCTGACGGCCGGCGACACCGGATTGCCGGTGCGCGTGTTGATGCCGTCGCGGGCCGAACCGCGGATCGCCACGGTGAAGCCGTCCAGCGTGACGTCGTCGGCCTCGATGGTGACGACGAACGAGGAACTCGCTCCGGTGCCATCGATGATGGTCTCGCCGCCGGCGCGGGCGGTGCCGGTCGCCTTCACGCCCGCCTGGGCGCCGAGCAGCGTCAGCGGCTTGCTGACGACGATGTTCTCGCTGTAGGTGCCCGGCAGGACGCGCACCACATCGCCGGCGCTGGCGGCGGCGACGGCCTGCGCGATGGTGGTGTAGCTGCTGCCCACCTGGGCGCCCACCAGGAGCACCGCGCGGTCGGCGAACTGCAGCCGCTCGACGTTGGTGACGCGATCGATGCTGCCGGTGCCGGCCACGATGACGATCGCGCCATCGATGTCGATGGTGTAGTCAGCGTAGTTGCCGGCGAATGTTCGCGTGTCGGCGCCGCTCTCACCCACGGCCAGGCTGATCAGCCGGTCGGTGAAGCGCAGCCGTTCGACGTTGGTGAGCGTGTCGCTGCCGTCGGCGCCGGTCACCGTCATCGTGGCGCCGAAAGTCACGGTGTAGCTGCCGTAGGTGCCGGCGAACACTGCCGTATCGGTGCCGCTGCCGCCGTTGATCGTGTCATCGCCGGCCCCACCGATGAACAGTTCATCGATCGTGCCTGTACCACCCGCCAGCGTGTCGGCCGCGCTGCCGCCGACGTATGCCGCCCGGGCCGTCACGCCGTCGATGCTGAAGCCCTGCGGCGTCCAGCCGTTGTATGCCTCGACGTTCAGCGTCGCGATTCCGCTGTTGTCTGCCAGCAGCGCGCGCAGCTGCGCCGAGGTCGTCAGTGCCGCCGCCGGCGTGCCGCCGATCGCGTAGCGCAGTTGCCCGGCGGCGTCCACCAGCAGCGGGTTGGTGCCGCTCACCGTGTTGCCTGCCAGCGTCACCGTCGTCGGATTGGCGCCGGTATGCGCGAACACGCGGATGCCGTTGTCGCGGTAGGTCTCCACCACGTTGTCGCGGATGTCCAGCGCGCCGAACCCGCCGAACGCCACGATGCCGCCGTCGACGCCGCTGATGCGGTTGTCGCGCACCGTCACCGAGGTGCCGCCGTAGATGGCGATCGCGTCGGCGTTGTCGGTGCTCACCAGCAGGCGGCTGCCGTCGATCACGAACGTGCCCGCCACCGGCACCGCGACGGCGGCCACGCCGCGCGCGTCGCCGAGCGCGTTGTAGCCCGCGCCCGCCCGGACCAGGCTGTCCTCGAGCGTGGCGCCGCCGGCGGCGAACACCACGAATCCGTTGCCGCCCTGGAACCCGCCGTGGGCACCATAGGCCTCGATGATGGTGTGGCGTACAGTGCCGCCGCCGCCGAGCACCAGGGTATTGCCACCCCAGCCGGTGAAGTTGGTGCCGGTACCGGTATCGGCCGAGCTCGCCGGCTTCGTCAGTGTCAGGCCGTCGAGGGTGGCCGCCGCGCTGACCGTCACCAGGCCCTGCAGCAGCGTCTCACCGCTGCCGCGTGCCGCATCGGTGACTACCACACCCGCCTGGGCGCCGAGGATTGTCACCGCCTTATTGACGTTGACAGTCTCGTTGTAGCTGCCGGCGGCCACGTTGACCGTGTCACCCGCTGCTGCAGCGTTGAGCGCCCGCTGGATCGAGCCAGAATTGACCGTTGCATACCAGTTGCCCGCGTGGATCTGTACCAGGCCTGGTGCATCGGTAGTGTTGTCCAGTCCATGGCGAATCCGATCCTCGATTGCGAAACGCTGGGTCACACTCATCGTGGCACCAGTCATGCCATCGAACGTCGAATCAGTCGCATCAACGCGGATCGTAGACTGCGACCCAGCTGCGCCGAAGTTGCTGTTCAACAGAATATCAAGAGGCGTATTTGTGCCTACAAACGCGGTATTTCCCAGATCGAGCGTACCAGCGACACCACTCAACCGCAAGTGACCACGGTTGGCGGTGGGAACTGATGTAGCAAGCACGACGTCATTCATGTTGACGTTTGCCAGGTTACTGTAGCCGAGAAAGCTGATGCCAGCCGAAGTATAGGTTCCCGACACAGTTACATCATCGAGAGTGATCGTGCCAGCCGATGGTGCTGATGCCTGATTGATGTAGCCGCCAAGCAGATAAAGCCCGAACAGTCCAGCTCCGCTTGAACCCTGAAACAACACGTTGTCCAGATCCATGTTGCCGAGCATACGGAACGCATACAGGTCTGCCACACCGTTGTTGCCGGCAAAATCGACGTTGGTCAGCGTGATACCACCAATTTGGGCGGTCGTGTTGTCCGATGTGTTAAAACCGATGCCCAGCGTAGCATTGTTGATTACGCTCGTATCGCTAATCGTTACATTGCTCACGCTGTGTGAAGCGGTACGAATACCCATGGCTCCATTGCCGGCAAACAACGAGTCGCTGATTACGACATCGGTCAGGACACTCGTCGCCGGTGCAAGATTTGCGACCAGGCCGCTTCCTGTGTTCCCGCTGGAGCGCACCCCATCAAATGTAAAGAACCCCATCGAGCTACCAGACAACAGAATGCCGCTGTTATTGTTGCCGGTACCGCCCGATGCGCCAGTGACCAATACATCGCGCAGCACCTGCCGCATCAACGTGTCAGTACCACCGGCTGTGTATGTAATCGTAGCTAAACCTGCAGTAGCAGCGGTGATCACTGTGAGTGCATCACTCGCTGTGTCACTCCCGGCGCCGACGATTGTCACACGCTTGTTGACCGTCAGGTTCTCGCTGTAGGTGCCTGCTGCGATCTGGATGGTGGCACCCGCCGGCGCAGCATTGATCGCCGCCTGGATGCTCGTGTAGCCGCATCCGGTTGCACACACTGTGAGCGTATTCGGATCGGCCGTAGGCGTTGCCGTGGCCGTGGCGGTCTCGGTCACCGTGGCCGTGGCGGTCTCGGTCACCGTGGCCGTGGCGGTCTCGGTCACCGTGGCCGTGGCGGTCTCGGTCGCCGTGGCCGTGGCGGTCTCGGTCGCCGTGGCCGTGGCGGTCTCGGTCGCCGTGGCCGTGGCGGTCTC
>JAGWYG010000137.1 GCA_018969485.1 Chloroflexota bacterium | reverse complement strand
CGGCGCCGGCGGCCGCGGCGGCGTCGGATGATGAGCGGCGCGAGGAGCGGCGGCGCCAGCGCAGGCTGCAGGCGATCGAGGCGGAGATCGCGCGGCTCGAGGCGGAGCTGCGCGGGCTCGAGGCCGAGATCACCAGCGCGGGCGAGCGCGGCGATGTGGCGGCGGTCAGCCGGCTGGGCGCGCGCCATGCCAGCCTGAACGACGAGCTGGCGGCGCGCTATGATGAGTGGGCCGCCGCCGCATGAGGCGCGCCGCCCGGGAGGGATGATGGCCATCGCGGATTCGGTCGTGCTGGTGGTGGGTGGCGGCTCGGGCGTGGGCGCCGCGTGCGCGCTGGCGTTCGCCGCGGCCGGCGCCCGCGTGGTGATCGCCGGGCGCCGCGCCGATGCGCTGGCCGGAGTGGCGGCGCAGGGCCAGGGCGCCCACGCCATCGCGACGGCGGTCGGCGATGCGGGCGACCGCGCACAGGCGGCGCAGCTGGTCGCCGCTGCGGCGCAGCGCCACGGGCGCCTCGACATCGTGCTGTACTGCGCCGGGGTCAACACGCCCCGCCGCCGCCTGGCCGAGCTGTCGCCCGATGATTGGGACCGGCTGCTGCAGGTGAACGCGACGGGCGCGTGGCAGGTGGTGCATGCGGCGCTGCCGCTGATGCGGCAGCAGCGCGGCGGCCTGGTGATCGCGATCTCGTCGACGTCGGGGTTGCGCCCCGGCCCGCTCGGCGGCGCGGCCTACAGCGCCGGCAAGGCGGCGCTGAGCGCGCTGTGCCGTGTGATCAACGCCGAGGAGGGCGCCGGCGGCATCCGCGCCAGCGTCATCTCGCCCGGCGAGATTGATACACCGCTGCTGGCACAGCGCCCCACGCCGGTGAGCGCCGGGCAGCGCGCCCGCATGCTCCAGCCGGCCGACGTCGCGGCGGCCGCGCTGTTCATCGCCGCCCTGCCGCCGCGCGCCACCGTCGCCGAACTGGTGATCACCCCGACGACCCAGCCCTTCGCCTGAGTGTGCTGTGATGAGGAGCCGCCATGCCGACGATCACGGACCTGCGCTGCGAGTATCTGCATGATCCCCTGGGGCTCGATGCCGCGGCGCCGCGCCTGAGCTGGCGCATGACGTGCCCGCGGCGCGGCGCACGCCAGGTGGCCTATCGCATCCGCGCCGCATACCGGCGCGAGGCGCTCCACGACGATGCCGCGTGCTGCTGGGACAGCGGCACCGTCGCGTCGGACGCCAGCCGCCACGTGCGCTACGGCGGGCCGCCCGCCGCGCCGCAGCAGCGCATCTGGTGGTGCGTCAGCGTCACCGACGAGGCTGGCACGACGCATGACAGCGATGCGGCATACTGGGAGGCCGGGCTGCCGTCGCGCGAGTACTGGCGCGCCGCCTGGATCGGCGGCGATGTGCCCGGCGGCCCGCAGACCTGCGCGCCGGCCCCGCTGCTGCGCCGCCGCTTTGTCATCGCGGCGCCGGTGGTCGCCGCGCGGCTGTATGTCACGGCCCTCGGCGTCTATCGCTGCTCGCTCAATGGTCGGCTGGTGTCGGACGCGCGCTTCACGCCGGGATGGACCGATTACCGCATCCGCGTCCAGTATCAGGCCTACGACGTGACTGCGCTGCTGCGCCCCGGCGCCAATATGCTGGGCGCCATCCTCGGCGATGGCTGGTATGCCGGCTCGGTCGACTGGCGCGGGCGCCAGCGCTATGGCCGCGATCCGCTGCTGCTGGCGCACCTCTGGCTGCGTACTGCCGATGGTGCCGAACAGGTGATCGGCAGCGATGCGGCCTGGCAGCTGCGCTATGGCCCCATCCTGCAGTCGGATATGCAGCACGGCGAACATTACGATGCGCGCCTGGCCCTGCCCGGCTGGGATCGGCCGGACGCCGCCGACGATGGCTGGCGCCCGGCACGCCTGGCCGATGATCCCGCCATCGCGATCGATGATACCCGCGCGCCCCTGGTGCGCCCGACCGCCGAGCTCGCGCCGGTCGGCCCGCCACGCCTGGTGCGGGGTAGCTGGATCGTCGACCTCGGCCAGAATATGGTCGGCTGGGTGCGCCTGCGCACCAGCGGCGCCGCCGGGACGACGGTGCGCCTGCGCTTCGCCGAGGTGCTCAATCCCGATGGGACGATCTATACCGCGAACCTGCGTACGGCACGTCAGACTGATTATGTCACACTTGCCGGCGACGCCAGCGAGGTGTTCGAGCCACAGTTCACCTTCCACGGCTTTCGCTACGTCGAACTGACCGGCCTGACGACGCCGCCGGACCTGCACACCGTCACCGGCGTCGTGGTGCACTCCGACCTGACGCCGAGCGGGGAGTTCGGCTGTTCGGATCCGCTGATCAACCAGCTGCAGCACAACATCGTGTGGGGCCAGCGCGGCAACTTCGTCGATGTGCCGACCGACTGCCCGCAGCGCGATGAGCGGCTGGGCTGGACGGGCGACGCGCAGGTGTTCATCCGCACTGCGGCGTTCAACATGGACGTCGCGGCGTTCTTCACGCGCTGGCTGCGCGACCTGGCCGACGCCCAGTCGCCGGAGGGGGCGTATCCGCCGGTGGTGCCGCACACCGGCATCGTGACTGACGATGGCGGGCCGGCCTGGGCCGATGCCGGCACGATCTGCCCGTGGACGCTGTACGACGTGTATGGCGATCGCGACATCCTCGCCGCCCAGTACGACTCGATGTGCCGCTATGTGGCGTTTCTCGAACGGACCAGCCGCGACGGCATCCGGTGCTACGACGGCTACCAGGGCTGGATGGGCTTCGGCGACTGGCTGTCGATCAATGCCGACACGCCGCACGACCTGATCGGCACCGCCTTCTTCGCCCACAGCGCGCGGCTGCTGGCGCGCAGCGCGGCGGTGCTCGGGCACGACGACGATGCGGCCCGCTACCACCGGCTGGCCGATGCGGTGCGCGACGCCTTCCAGCGACGCTTCGTCACGCCGGACGGCCTGGTGCTCGGCGCGACCCAGACCGGCGCCATCCTGGCGCTGCACTTCGATCTGCTGCCGGCGGCGCTGCGTCCGGCGACGGCGCGCGCGCTGGTGGCCGACATCCGCCGCCGCGGCAACCGCCTCTCCGCCGGCTTCGTCGGCTCGCCCTACATCGCCGCGGTGCTCAGCGACAACGGCTACCTCGATGTGGCCTACGACCTGCTGCATCAGACCCGCTGGCCATCGTGGCTCTATTCCGTCACCCACGGCGCGACGACCATCTGGGAGCGCTGGGATGGCTGGACGGAGGAGCATGGCTTCCAGGATCCGGGGATGAATTCGTTCAACCACTACGCGTATGGCGCGATCGGCGCGTGGCTCTACACCACGGTGGCGGGCATCGACAGCCATCCGGCACACCCCGGCCACCAGCGGCTGCGCCTCGCGCCACGCCCCGGCGGCCGGCTGAGCGCCGCCTGGGGGCGCTACGACGCGGGCTTCGGCACGATCGTGAGCGACTGGCGGCTGCGCGATGGCACGTTCGAGTGGCTGGTCACGGTGCCGGCCAACTGCCAGGCGACGGCAGTCATTCCATGGGGCGACGTGACGCTGACCGAGGGTGGCGTGGCGATCGAGCGGGCGGACGGGGTTCTCGGCGTCATGCGCTACGCCGATCGCGTCGAGCTCGCATTGCTGGCGGGCACATACCACATCACGGCGCAGCGCACCACCTGATGCAGCAACTGGAGGGACGTGATGCGATTCTTTCAGAAAGCCGGTGCCACCGGGCATGTCTTTCGCACGCGGTTCGGCCGGCGCGCCGCGCTCGGCCTGGCCTGGAGCGGCCTGGTGCTGCCGTTCGACACCCTGGCGGTGGTGCCGACCACCACCCAGACCGTCGAGCTGAACCTGCAGCTGCAGACTGCCGACCGCCAGGAGATCGTCGTCGCGGGGAGCGTGCTGATCCGGCTGGTCGCCGACGCGGCGGTCGCCACCTTCGACTTCACCGTCGATGTGCGCAGCGGCGCCTACCTCGAGCACTGGCGCGACAGCGTGCGCATTGTGGTACTCGAGCAGATCCAGAAGTCGGTGCGCCGCCATGCCGCTGCCGTGACCGTCAGCGCGGCGGTCGCCGACCCCGCCGGGTTCGAGGCGGCCATCCAGGCGGCGCTCGAGCATGCCCAGGGTGTGCTGGGCGGCCGGGGCGTGCAGTTCGAGGCGTGTATGCTGACCCAGGTGACGCCCGGCGACCGCAAGCTGGCCGAGGCGCTGGGCGCCGGCGAGCGGCAGGCCCTGCTGGCGGCGGCCGATGCGGCGATCCACGAGCGGCAGATCAAGGCCGCCGAGCACTCGCGGGTGCTGCAGTCCTTCGAGGCGGCGACCACCCTGCGCCTCGAGGAGGAGCGCGGCAGGCTCGTCGCGCGGCGCGGCGAGAACGCGATCGCCGAGGCGACCGCCGAGGCGACTGCGGCGCGCCGGCGGCTCGAGGCGTTCGCCGGGCTGACGCCGCCGCAGCTGATGGCAGCAGCGCTGCTGCGCGCCGCCGAGGGCGGCCGTCTCGGCAACGTGACGCTGACGTCCGATGTGATCGCAGCGCTGCGCGGCACCGGCGAGCCGGCGCCATGATCAATCGCGTGGTGCTGGTCTGGCGTCGTTCGCGCCACGACGAACTGCTGCGCACGGCGCTGACCGAGAGCCGCGCCCGGTTCGAGCTCGAGCGCGCTGGCGATTCGATCGAGCGTTACCGCCGCGAACATCACGCCTACCAGCAGGCGCTCGCCAGCATCCGCGCGCAGTTGCCGATCGATCTCGCCGCGACGATGGTCGAGCGCGACGACCTGCCCCACACGCTGTTCCGCGACAGCGATGTGATCATCGTGTGCGGCCCGGATGGCCTGTTCGTCAATCTGGCGCAGTACCTCGGCGATCAGCCGGTGATCACGGTCAACCCGGATCCGGCGACAGTAGCCGGCGTGCTGATGCTGCATGCACCGGCTGCGGTACAGAACATGCTGGCCGACGTGCTTGCCGGGCGCCACCGCGTCGAGCACCTGCCGCTGGCGTGCGCCAGCCTCGACGGCCGGCCGGTGCTGTGGGGCATCAACGACATCTTCCTCGGCCGGCCCGACCAGGTGTCGGCGCGCTACCAGATCAGCTTCGCGGGACACAGCGAGGCGCAGTCGTCGAGTGGCGTGATCGTCGCCACCGGCATCGGCTCGAGCGGCTGGATGCAGGCGGTGCGCAGCCAGTTGCACGGCATGCTGGGCGCCACCGCGCTCCACGCGCTGCCACCGCTGCCCGCGCCCAGCGATGCCGAACTGGCGTTCGTCGTCCGCGAGCCGTTCGTGTCGCCGGCGACGCATGCCACGATCGTGGCGGGTCGGGTGACGCAGCGGCAGCCGCTGCTGCTGCGCTCCGAGATGCCGGCCGACGGCTGCCTGTTCTCCGATGGCGTGGTCGAGCGCGCAGTCCGCTGGCCGGCGGGCAGCACCGTCACCGTCTCGCTCGGCGAACGCCGGATCGCCCGCGTCGTCGCGGCGACGCACCGCTGAGCGCCGGCGCGCGCGCCAGGCGGCTCAGTCGCCGCTGAGCGCGACGCGAAACCCCACATCGCGGCTGCTGCCATCGGTACCATACTCGATCCGCGTGGCGCACGTGATGTTCTCCGGGATCACGTAATACGCGCCGCCGCGCACGATGGAGCGCTGCTCGTCGCCATCATCAGATTCGACATACTCCGCCACATTGCCGGCCATATCCAGCAGGCCGTACGGGCTGGTATCCGCCGGAAACATGCCCACCGGCATCGTGGCGTCGTTGGTCAGGTCGGTATCCCAGCCATAATTCGCCCGACTGGCGTCCGGCGCGGCCTCGCCCCACGGATAGGTTCGCCCGTCATCGCCCTGGCATGCGCGCGTCCACTGCGCGTCTGTCGGCAGCGCGCCGCCGGCCCACGCCGCGTACGCCCGCGCCTGCCCGTGCGTCACGCACACCACCGGATGCCCGGCAAGCGCCGCATCGCGATAGCTGACTTCGCAGTGCACGTGTACCTCCGGCTCCGTGCAGGCCCCGGCCGCGACGCACCGCGCGTACTGCGCGTTGGTCACCTCGGTGCGGCTGATGCGGAATGCCGCCAGCCCCGCGCCCGCCGGTATGGTCACGTACCCGGCATCAGCCACGCCCGCCGGGGTGGCCGTCGGCCGCACCGTCGCCGTCGGCCGCACCGTCGCCGTCGGCCGCGCCGTCGCCGTCGGGGTCGCGCGGCGGATCGGCACCTTGGGCACGGATGTCTCGCGCGGCGGTGCGGCGCCCAATCCACCACACGCCGCGAGCAGCAGCGCGCACGCCAGCCCGCCGGCCAGCACCGGCAGCCTTCGCAGTCCTGTCATGGCTTGCTCCTGTGGTGTCCTCGCATGACAGCCAGTATAGCAGGTGCGGGCGCGGGAGGCGGGCTCACACGAAGACACGAAGGCACGAAGGGGCGAAGCGACCGGCTCACACGAAGACACGAAGGCACGAAGGGGCGAAGCGACCGGCTCACACGAAGACACGAAGGCACGAAGGGGTGCGGGAGACGGGAGGCGCGGGGCGGGAGGCGGGATCACACGAAGGCACGAAGACACGAAGGGGCGAAGGCACGAAGGGACGGGAGGCGGGAGGCGGGGGGCGGGATCACACGAAGACACGAAGGCACGAAGGGGCGAAGACGCGAAGGGGCGAAGACGCGAAGGGGCGAAGACGCGAAGGGGCGAAGACGCGAAGGGGCGAAGACGCGAAGGG
>JAGWYG010000029.1 GCA_018969485.1 Chloroflexota bacterium | reverse complement strand
CTCACACGAAGACACGAAGGCACGAAGGGACGGGGGGCGGGGGCCGCGATCTCACACGAAGACACGAAGGCACGAAGGGGCAGGGGGCGGGTGTCACATGCTCCGCCCTCCTCTCCCTCTTCGGGTGTATGATGCGTACAACCGGATCACATCAGCCAGCGAGGAACCCGATGCAGTTCGAGACGCGTGCCATTCACGCCGGTCAGCCGATCGATCCCACGACCGGCGCGGTCATTCCCCCGATCCATCTCACCACAACGTTCGAGCGCGACGCTGACGGGGGGTATGCCCGCGGCTACAGCTACATTCGCGCCGGCACCCCCAACCGCACCATGCTCGAGCAATGCCTGGCCGCACTGGAAGACGGCGCCGACGCGATGTGTTTTGCCTCCGGCCTCGCGGCGGCGCATGCGATCTTCCAGACGCTGGCGCCGGGCGATCACGTGATTGCGCCCGACGATGCCTACTTCGGCGTCTCGCGGCTGCTGCTCGACGTCATGCACCCGTGGGGGATTGCGGTCAGCGTCGTCGACATGAGCGACCCGGCTGCCGTCACGGCGGCGTTGCGGCCGTCGACGCGGCTGGTCTGGATCGAGAGCCCATCGAATCCGCTGCTGAAGATCGCCGACATTGCGGCGATCAGCGCGATCGCCCGTGCAGCGGGGGCGTGGTGTGTCGTCGACAACACCTGGGCCACGCCCGTACTGCAGCGTCCGCTGGCCCTCGGCGCCGACGCCGTGCTGCATGCGACGACCAAGTATCTCGGCGGTCACAGTGATGCGCTGGGTGGTGCGGTGGTAGTTCGCGCCGACTGGCCGCCAGCCGAGCGGATCCGCTTCCTGCAGAGCCACGGCGGCGCGGTGGCCGCACCGTTCGACTGCTGGCTGATCCTGCGGGGGATCCAGACGCTGGCGTATCGCGTGCGCGCCCACACCGAGCACGCCACCCGCGTGGCCGACGCGCTCGTGCGGCATCCCCGCGTCGCGCGGGTGCATTATCCGGCGCTCCCCACGCACCCGGGCCACGCCATCGCCATGCGGCAGATGCGTGCCGGCGGCGGCATGCTGTCGGTCGAAATCCATGGCGGCGCGGCGGCCGCGCTGGAGGTCGCCGCACGGGTGCAACTCTTCACCAGGGCGACCAGCCTCGGTGGCATCGAGAGCCTGATCGAGCACCGCGCCTCGGTCGAGGGCCCAGCGACCCGCACGCCACCCGGATTGCTGCGCGTGTCGGTTGGCCTGGAGCATCCCGACGATCTGATCGCCGATCTGATGCAGGCGCTCGGCGATGAGTGAGCATGCGCCGGACCCCGCCTGGCGCCGCACGCTGTGGGTACTGGTCCTCGCACAGGGGGTCTCGGCGGTCGGCTTCGCGGTGTTCTTTCCATTCTTGCCGCTCTATGTCAGCGAACTGGGCAGCGCCACCGGCACCAGCCTCGAGTTCTGGGCCGGCATGGTATTCGCCGGCCAGGCGCTGACGATGGCGATCGCGTCGCCGATCTGGGGATCGCTGGCGGATCGGCACGGGCGCAAGCCGATGATCGAGCGGGCGATGTTCGGCGGCGCGATCATCATCCTGCTGATGGGCTTTGCCCGGTCGGCCGAGGAGCTGGCGCTGCTGCGCGCGATCCAGGGCGTGATCACCGGGACGATCTCGGCGGCCAGCGCGCTGGCCGCATCGGCGGTGCCGCGCCGGCACATGGGCTATGCCATGGGCATGCTGCAGGTGGCGATCTGGGCTGGCGTCGCCATCGGCCCACTGATCGGCGGCGCAATCGCCGATACGCTCGGGTTCCGCGCGGTGTTCGTCACGACGGCGGTGCTGCTGTCGATTGCGTGGCTGATCGTGCGCTTCGGCATCCACGAGCACTTCACGCCGGCCGAACCGCAGGCGCGGCGCACGGGCATCCTGGCGGCGTGGCGCGTCCTGCTCGTGCGGCCGGGCGTGGCGCGCGCCTATACCGTGCGATTCCTCACCTGGCTCGGCCCGACGATGCTCTCGCCGATCCTGCCGTTGTTCATCGCCTCGATCTTGCACGGCGGCGAACGCATCAGTACGTTCACCGGCCTGGTCGTCGGCCTGTCATCGGCCGCCGGCACCGTGGCGGCGCTGACGCTCGGCCGGCATGGCGACCGCCACGGTCATCGCATGGTGCTGATCGGCAGCGGCGTCGTCGCGGCGCTGTTCTTCCTGCCTCAGGGGTTCGTGTCGGAGGGCTGGCAGCTTCTGGTGCTGCAGGCGATCACCGGTGCGGCGACGGGCGGCATGGGGCCGGCGATCAGCGCACTGCTGGCGCACTATACCCCCACCGGCGAGGAGGGCGTGGTCTATGGCCTCGACAACTCAGTCTCGTCGGGCGCCCGTGCGGCTGCACCGCTGCTGGGCGCCGGGGTGGCGATCGTCTTCGGCTTGCCGGGCATCTTCGTCGCCGCCGGCGTGATCCTGGTGCTGGCCGTGTCGCTGGCCGCCACGCTGCGCGAGCAACGGCCCGCGTGAGGCATCTCAGGCGACGGCGGCGGCCCCCAGGATGCCGACGTCGTCGCCCAGGGCCGCCGGCACGATCTGCAGCGCGGGATCGAGCGCCCGTGCCCGGGCGGTCGCGTCGACTGGTGCGAACAGCAGCGCGCCGGCACGCGTCAGGCCGCCGCCGAGGACGACGCGCCCCGGATTGAGCAGGTTGGCCGCCGAGGCGATGCCGATGCCGATCCAGCGCATCGCTGCCGACCAGACGGCGCTGGCGCGCGGATCGCCGGCTGCCGCCGCCTGGGCCACCAGCGCCGCAGTCAGCGCCGCCGGATCGTGGGCGTCGAGCATGCTCGGCCCGTGCAGCCCCCGCGCGCTGGCGGCACGCGCGTCGCGCGCGATCGAGAGCCCGGACGCCAGCGATTCGAGGCACCCGTTGCGGCCGCATGGGCAGGGCGGGCCGTCGTGCTGCAGCACGAGATGGCCGGCTTCGCCGGCCCAGGCATGTTCGCCGCGATGCAGCGCTCCGCCGATGATGACGCCACCGCCGATGCCGGTGCTCAGCGTGAGGTAGAGCAGGTGGCGCACCCCGCGCCCTGCGCCGAAGCGGTGCTCGGCCAGCGCCGCCGCGTCGCCATCGTTCGCCAGGGCACACGGCACGCCGAAGGCGCTCTCGAGCCACTCGGCCAGCGGCGCCTGCTCCCAGCCGGCGACGTGCATCGACAGGCGTACCGTCCGGCCGTCGGCGGCGACCGGGCCGCCAAAGCTGACGCCGATGCGCTCGATCGGGCCCGCCTCGGCGATCAGCGCCCGGGCCAGCCCGTGCATCGCCTGCAGGCTTGCCGGCGCGGTGCCTGCGGGCGTGGCGCAGCGCCGCGACGCCACCAGCCGGCCGGATGCGCTCACGATGCCGGCCGCCAGCTTGGTGCCACCAAAGTCCAGCCCGAGGATCATGCGCTGCTCCTCATGCGGCCGATGCGCGGATGCGCTCGGCCAGCGTCACCGCCAGCCCATGGCACAGCGCCAGGTGCAGATCCTCGACCTCGGGCATGAACGCGCTCGGCACCACCAGCGCCACCTGCGCCAGCCGCGCCAGCGCACCGCCGTCGAAGCCGCTCAGCCCGACGGTGGTTCCGCCGTGATCGTTGGCCCAGGCGATCGCGCGCAGCACATTCGGTGAATTGCCGCTCCCCGAGATCGCCAGCACCAGATCGCCCGGACGGAACAGGTTCTGCAGTGGTTCGACGAAGACGTCGGCGTAGGCGGCGTCATTGCCCCAGGCGCTCAGCAACGCCGGATTGTCGCCCAGCGACATCGCGCGCATGCGCCGCCGCCCGGGTGCGATGGTCCACTTCTGCAGATCACACGCCAGATGCGTGGCGCTCGCGGCGCTGCCGCCGTTGCCACAGGTGAAGATCATCGCGTCGCGCTGGTAGGCATCCCATACCGCCGCCTCCACCGCGGCGACCCCCGCCGCCGGAATCTGGGTCAGCCGCGCCGACAGCGATGCGAGATACGCGTCAATCCGTGACATCTCAGCTCCATCGATAATAGCGGAACAGCGCCAGCACGGCATACAGGCCCTGGATGGCCCGCATCTTCTTGCCTTCCTCGTAGGTGCGGCCCAGGTAGCTGACTGGCACCTCGTAGATGCGATGGCCGCGCCGCAGCACCTTGGCCGTGATCTCCGGCTCGAGACGGAAGTCGTCGCTCTCGAGGCGCAGATCCCGCATGATCTCGGTGCGCATCGCCTTGTAGCACGTCTCCATGTCGGAGATCCAGCAGTTGTACAGCAGGTTGGTCAGGAACGTCAGGCCCTTGTTGCCGAGAGCGTTCCAGAAGTACATGCCAGTGTGCTTGCCGAGGAAGCGCGAGCCATATACCACGTTCACGCGACCATCGACGATCGGTGTAATCAGCTCGTGATAATCGTTCGGGTCGTATTCCAGATCGGCATCCTGTACGATCACGATCGTACCGCTGGCGCGTGCCAGCCCACTGCGCACCGCCGCACCCTTGCCGCGGTTGTTCGGATGCCGGATCACCGTCATGTGTGCATCGCCAGCCGCAGCAGCACACAGGATTTCGTAGGTGCGATCTGATGAGTGATCATCGACGGCGATGATCTCCTTCTCGATCGGCACCGCCCGCACACGCGCCAGAATCTCGGGCAGCGTCGCCTCTTCGTTATAGCACGGCATGATCACAGACAACAGCATCGCTCACCATCACTCTACGCTGATCCGGCTGGCAGTCGCGCGCGCCCGGCGCGCCAGCATGCCGTCGGATACCCGCCTCACATGGGCCGCGGGCAGCGCGCGCCGCCCGACCCGCTCAGTGGATCGTGCGCACAAACCGGTCAATCCGATCGAGCGCCGCCTCGAGCCTGTCGAGCGAGGCCGCATAGCACACCCGCACGTGGCCGGCGCCGCTCGGGCCGAACACATCGCCGGGGATCACGGCGACGTGCTGTGCATGGAGCAGTTGCTCGGCGAACGCCTCGCTCGCCAGGCCAAGTTGGTCGACGCGCGGAAAGGCATAAAACGCGCCGCGCGGCTCGACGGTCGGTAAGCCGATCTGGTTCAGCCCGTTCACCACAACCCGCCGGCGCCGGTCGTATTCGGCCACCATCTGCTGCACGGCGTCTTCGCCATCCTCGAGCGCCGCCAGTCCGGCATACTGGGCCGGAGTCGGCGCCGACATAATTGCGTACTGATGGATCTTGCGGGTCGCAGCGACGATATCGGCGGGGGCTGCCAGCCAGCCGAGACGCCAGCCGGTCATGGCATAGGCCTTCGAGAAGCCGCCGAGCAGCACCGTGCGCTCGCGCGCGCCCGCGAGCGCAGCGACGCAGGTATGCGTGACGCCATACACCAGCCGGTCGTAGATCTCATCGGAGATCACCAGCAGATCATGGCGCGCCGCCAGGTCGACGAGCTGTTGCAGTGCCGCGCGCTCCATCACCGCGCCAGTCGGGTTGTTGGGGTAGCCGATCATGATGGCGCGGGTGCGCGGCGTGATCGCCGCCTCGAGCGCCGCCAGCGGCACCGCAAACCCGTCGGCCGCCGTCGTGGCGACCGGCACCGGCACGCCGCCGGCGAAGATGACGCACGCCTGGTATGCGACGAAGCACGGCTCGGGCACGATGACTTCATCACCGGGATCGATCAGCGCCAGCATCACGTTCTGCAGCGCCTCGCTCACGCCGACGGTGATCAGGAGTTCATCGTCGGCATCATAGCCGACGCCGTACAGGCGTGTCAGGTGCCCTGCGAGCGCCATCCGCAGCGATGCCATGCCCGAATTCGAGGTGTATGCCGTATGCCCGTCCTCGATCGAGCGGATACCCGCCGCCCGGATGGGGTCCGGCGTGACGAAATCCGGCTCACCAATGCCCAGCGAGATGACGTCGGGCATCTGGGCGGCAATATCGAAGAAGCGACGGATGCCCGATGCCGGCACGCGCTCCATCCGCGTGGCGATGCGTCCGCGACCCATGAGTTCGGCCTCTTTCCTGTGATGGCGCCATGTCTGGCGTGCCCCGATAGTAGCACACTCTGGTGGCTGCGCTGCGCGTCATCCGACGCGCCGCGTGATCCAGCGCGCCAGCCCGGGCAGCGCTACTGCCGCCACAGCCAGCACGCGCCCATACCAGGGGATCACGACCTCGCCGTGGGTACGGCGTGCGATGGCGCGTAGTGTCGCGGCAGCCACGGCATCAGCGCTGACCGTCGACAGCCGGCTGATGCGCGGATACATTGACCAGTCGGCATGTCGCTGGAAGCCGGTCGCTGCCACGCCCGGGCAGATCAGCGCGCATCGTACCGGGCCGCCGTCAAGCTCCAGCATCAGCGTGCGCGCCAGCCCGACCAGCGCGAATTTGGTGGCGCAGTAGTAGCCCATGTTCGGCGCAGCTACCAGGCCGCCCAGCGATGCCATCATCACGATCTGGCCAGCGCCACTGGCGTGCAGCGCGGGCAGAAACGCCTGCGTGCAGCGGATCGCGCCGTGCAGATTGACCGCCAGCATGCGCTCGAGATCGCCGGGTGACGCCGTAGCGACCGGGGCGAAGATGCCGAAACCGGCATTGTTCACCAGCACATCGACGCGCCCGAAACGGGCCAGCGTCGCGTCCCGCAGCTGTTGTACATCCTCGTCGCGCGTGACGTCGGCCGGGACGGCCAGCGCACGCATCGCCCCGCCGAGCTCGCCGGCGAGCTGCTCGAGATGCTCCGTCGTGCGGGCGGCAAGCACCACCCGTGCGCCGCGCGCCGCACAGCGCCGTGCGATCAGCGCGCCGAACCCGCTCGAGGCGCCAGTGATGACGATGACCCGATCATGCATGGCTGCCTATCGCTCCAGTCGTACTTCGATGCGACCGAGTCGGATGCTGTCGCCGGCGGTGACGGGAACGACATCGCGGACTTCGATGTCGTTGAGAAATGTTCCGTTGGTGCTCTGCAGATCCTCGAGCATCCAGGTGTCGCCGCGCAATGCCAGGCGTGCATGCTGGAGCGACAGTGACGTGTCGTTGAAGACGACATCGCAGCGCTCGGCGCTGCGCCCGATCACCGTCTGCGCCGTCAGCGTGAACTCCCGCCCGGTGGATAGCCCCGTCTGCCCGGGGTGGGTCAGGATCAGCCGCCCGATGGTTGCCACCGAACGGACGGTGCCCGGGCCGCCGGATTGGAGGTCGCGGGCGATGAACTGGACGACTTGCACCAGGAAGAGGTACAGCAGCGCGACCAGCGCGATGCGCAGCAACAGAATGAGGACGTCGAGCGAAAGGTTGGCCAGATCGAACATGCGCGCCTCACGCCTCATGGAAGGTCAATTCGAGGCCACCGAGCGAGATGGTATCCCCGTCGCTCAACGCCAGTTCGGTGATCACGGCGCCATTGACGTAGGTGCCATTCATCGATCCGGCATCGCTGAGCCAGAACTGACGCGCATGATAGCGTAGCTGCGCGTGCCGGCGCGACACCCGGTCGTCGTCCAGCACGATGTCGTTGTGCATCCCCCGCCCGATGGTCACCGTCGTCGCGCTCACGGCGATCGCCCGGCGCGCGCCGGCGTGCTGGAGCGCCAGATGGGCGCGCCGGATCGGCAGCGGGGTCGCGGCAAACCGCTGGGTGGATTCGCGCTCGTCGGCGGGCGCTTCGACGTTCACCAGCACCTGGATCGATCGCCGCGGAACGGTGCCGTCATCATCGAGCGCGACGCGTGGCGGCTCGAGCATCACAAAATGCCGCTCCTCGGCCAGTTCGATCAGATAGGTCGCCATCTCGCGCTCGACTTCGCCGCGAATCGGTCGCAAGAGCGCTGCGTCGTCGGGATGCAGCAGGACCTGGTAGCGGCTGGGGACGATCACACGGCGCACGCCGATCGTCTGATGTGATTCCATCGCCCGCTCGAGCCGTCGGGCGATCTCGGCCGGCTGGATCGGGCTGCGGAACAGACGCGCCATCGATCGCTCGACAAGCTGTTCCATGAACGTCTCGAACCGATCGAGCGCCGACATCGGCTCCTCCTCGCTGTACCCGTCACAAGGAATTGTAGCATATTCGCCATCCCCTTGACATTCGTGGTATACTGTGCTCGCAGCGAAGTTCTGCCTCGGTGCCTCCACGTCTGTCGCGCTGATGACGTAGCCATCAGCGACCTCGGTCTATCGTTGGTGGGCTGCGTCGGCGCATATGCCGCGCACGACCCGCGACGCAGCCATAGCGGGCGTGCCGACGCATGCCCGGGTCGGCATTGATGCTCGCTCTGCCATGCGCAGTCGCGCGATGGGATCGAAGGACCAGAACGCCACCAGGTTCCCCAATCGATCGGCGGCGCTCTGTCCCATGCCAGACGAGTCATCGCCGGAGCGACCCCACGGCGGCACATGCGATGCGTTCGGCGAGCGTGCGCCCGAATGAGGGGTCATTCCACACCCGACGATCACGTGAGAACCGACGTAACCGATGTATTGCAGGGAGATTCGTGTGCCACGGATACGCATGAAGAATAGTGGGAACAACGCCCATCCAGCCCCCCCGGAGGTCAGCATCGACACCCCCGAACAACGCGAGCGACCGATCGTCAACGTCGCTGAACTCGAAGCCAAAACCCTGAATGACCTCCGCGAGATCGCCCGACTCGCCGGCATCACGGGTGTCAGCAGCCTCAAGAAACAGGATCTGGTCTTCAAGATTCTCCAGACGCAGACGGAAGAGGCCGGGCATAGCCTGAGCGACGGCGTCCTCGACATCGTCTCCGATGGTTTCGGATTCCTCCGGAGCGAGCGCATGCTGCCGGGCGCCAATGATGTGTACGTCTCGCAGTCACAGATTCGCCGGTTCGGCCTGCGCACCGGCGACCGAATCTGGGGCCAGGTGCGACCGCCAAAGGAGAGCGAGCGGTACTACTCGCTGCTGCGCGTCGAACTGATCAACGGCATGGACCCCGAGACGGCGCGCAAACGGCCATCGTTCGATCAGTTGACGCCGATCTTTCCGAACGAACAGCTGAAACTGGAGACTGAGCCGCACATCCTGGCGACGCGGGTCGTCGATCTGGTGGCGCCGATCGGTCGTGGGCAGCGCGGCCTGATCGTTTCGCCGCCGAAAGCCGGCAAGACGCTGCTGCTCAAGACGATTGCCAACGGAATCACGGCGAATTACCAGGACGTGCACCTGATGGTGCTGCTCATTGGCGAGCGCCCCGAGGAAGTGACCGACATGCGGCGCTCGGTGCGCGGCGATGTGATCTCGTCGACGTTCGATGAACCGGTGGAGGATCACACCAAGGTCGCCGAGATGACGCTCGAGCGCGCCAAGCGGCTCGTCGAGGGCGGGCAGGATGTGGTGATCCTGATGGATTCGATCACCCGTCTGGCGCGGGCGTACAACCTGGACATGCCGCCGAGCGGGCGCACGCTCTCGGGAGGCATCGATCCGGTGGCGCTCTACCCGCCCAAGCGTTTCTTCGGCGCGGCGCGCAACATCGAGAATGGTGGCTCGCTCACGATCATCGCAACCTGTCTGGTCGATACCGGCAGCCGTATGGATGATGTGATCTACGAGGAGTTCAAGGGCACCGGTAACATGGAGCTGCATCTCGATCGCAAGCTGTCGGAGAAGCGCATCTTCCCGGCGATCGATATCACGCGCAGCGGCACGCGCCGCGAGGAACTGCTGCTGACGCCCGAAGCGCTGCGGCAGATCTGGACGCTGCGCCGCATGGTGAGTATGCTGGGCGACAACGAGGGGACCGAACTGGTGCTGACGCGTATGGCGAAGACGCGCACCAACACCGATTTCCTGTCGACGCTCAACAAGCCGAGTTGATGCAACCTTCGCACGGCGTTGCCGCGTCTGTCCTGATGGGATGGCTGTGGTGTGAACGTCGGCGATGACGGGCCACAGCAGCAGCACCGACGAATGCAGCGCACGAATGGAGTATGTCATGAGCAGCACTGATGGCCGCCTCGACCTGCCGGATCCAACCGTGGCCGTGCGTGGACGGGGCATCACCGGCATGGAGTATCAGATCATCGGCACCACGATGCAGGCAGTCGTCCTCGAGCTCGATCCGGGCGAGACGGTCTACTCCGAGGGCGGCGGCATGTCGTGGATGAACGGCAACATCGTGATGCAGACCAACACCCGTGGTGGTGGCATGGGCGGCATCCTGAAGCGCGTCGTCACCGGCGAGTCGCTGTTCCTCAACGAATTCACCAGCCAGGGTGGCAAGGGCCTGGTCGCCTTCGCGTCGGACTTTCCCGGCAAGATCGTGCCGGTGCCGCTGGCCGAGGGCCAGACGATGATCGTCCAGAAGCAGGCGTTTCTGTGTGCCGAGAAGACGGTCGCGATGGATATTCACTTCCGCAAGAAACTCGGCGCCGGCTTCTTCGGCGGCGAGGGGTTCATCATGCAGAAGCTCACCGGTCCGGGAGTGGCGTTCGTGGCGCTCGACGGCGAGATCGTCGAGTACACGCTGGCGCCGGGCGAGATGATGAAGGTGGATACCGGCCATGTCGGCATGTATGAGCCGACGGTCAATCTCGACATCGAGATGATGAAGGGATTCAAGAACATCCTGCTCGGCGGCGAGGGGCTGTTCCTGACGACGTTGCGCGGCCCGGGGCGCATCTGGCTGCAGACGATGCCGACGATGAACCTGGCCCAGGCAGTCGCCAGTTACCTGCCAGGTGCGGGCGGCGGCCGGGGCGGTGGCAGCGGGCTGATCGGCAATCTGCTGAGCGACTGATCGCGGGATGCGCCCGGCCATTGCCGACCATGGTCGGCAATGGCCGCCCCATGCCGCCAGGGATACTGCGGGCTGATGCGCAGGCGCGTCAGCGCGGCAACGGTCTTCGTATGGGCTGCGTGCTGGGTGCGCGTCCACCCGCGGTCTGGTCAGGGAGGTGGTGTGATGCAGCAGTCGGTCGGCGGCGGTACGTCTGCGCTGTCCGGTCCGCGGTTCGCCGTGCCGTACATCGTACACTACCTGCGCGATCCGATCGCGTTCTACGCCGATGCACGCCGCCGCTGGGGTGATCCGTTCATGCTCAACTCGTTCAACGGCCGTCTGGTGATCACCGGGCGCGCCGAGCTCGTTCGCGAGATCTTCGCAGCTGATCCGGCGAGTTTCGGCACGTGGGGTGCCGATGCGGTGGCACCATTCATCGGGCCGACCTCGGTGCTGCTCACCAGCGGAGCGCGTCACCGGCGCCAGCGCAAGCTGCTGATGCCGCCGTTTCATGGCGCGCGCATGCGTGCCTACGGCGAGGCGATGATGCAGGCGGCGCGGCGCGAGGTCGCCGGCTGGCCCCGGCAGGGCGTCTTCCGGCTGCTGCCGGCGATGCAGCGGATCTCGCTGGCGGTGATCGTGGAGACCGTCTTCGGCATCCGCGACGCCGTGCGTCGGGCCGACTGGAGCAGCGCGATCGTCGCCACGATGGATGCGGTGCATCCCGCGATGCTGTTCATTCCGTCGCTGCAGCGCGAATTCGGCGGCATTGGCCCATGGGCGCGGTTCCGCCGGGCGATGGCCCGACTCGATGCGATGATCGCTGCCGAGATCACGGCGCGCCGGACGCGCGATGCAGACGGCGACGACGTCCTGCGCCTGCTGCTGGGCGCCACCGATGAGGATGGCCTGGCGATGCCGGATGATGAGGTGCGCGATCAGCTGGTGACGCTGCTGGTCGCCGGGCACGAGACGACGGCGCTGGCGCTCTCGTGGGCGCTGTATGAGCTGGCGCGCGATCCGGCGTCGTGCGCCCGCGTGCGTGACGAGCTCGGCGATGCGACCGCGCCGGACGTGATCACGCGCCTGCCGCTGCTCGATGCGGTCTGTCAGGAGACGCTGCGGCGCCATCCGGTGGTGGCCGACGTCGCGCGCCTGCCGCTGCAGCCGATGACGCTCGATGGATATCCCATCCCGCCTGGCGCCGCTGTGATGCCGGCGATCGCGGCGGCGCATTTCGATCCCGCGGTATTCCCGGACCCCGCCGCGTTTCGCCCGGAGCGGTTCCTCGAGCAGCACGTCGCGCCCTATGCGTTCTTCCCGTTTGGCGGTGGTGCGCGGCGCTGCATCGGTGCGGCGTTCGCGCTCTACGAGATGAAACTGGCCCTTGCGGTGATCGTTCGCGCGGGGACGCTCACGCTGCGCGATCCTGGTCCGGTATCGATCCAGCATCGTGGCCTGACGCTTGGCCCCCGGGGCGGGCTGCCGGTGCGCTTCGTCGCGGCGCGCTGATGGCGTCGGCGCTGTGCCCGTATCGGCGCCCCCACCGGCCCCACCGGATGGATGCATGGGCATCCACACAGCATGTTGCCGCCGCAGCGACGCACGCCCGCTGCAGCGGGCTGGAAAGTGATGCACCTGGTGCTCGCATCGGCACAGCTCCGCGCATTTCGGCTGTTCGATACCCTCGATGACGCCACGCTCGGCGTCGTCGCGGCGCGGATGCGCCGCGCGCATTACCGGCCCGGCGAGCAGATCGTCCGCGAGGGCGAGCAGACCGGAGGCATCTTCTTCGTCGAGCGTGGCCGCGTGCGCCTGGCCTGTACCGCCGCCGATGGCCGCGAGCAGGTGCTGGCGATGCTGCGCCCCGGCGCCAGCTTCAACGTCATCGCGGCATTCGATGGGCAGCCGAATCCGGCGACGGCCCGCGCGATGAGCATCGTGCAGTGCGTGGTCCTTCCGGCCGAGGCGCTGCGCACGCTCATCCATCAGCACCCCGAGCTCGGCCTCGCAGTGCTGCGCGACATGGCTGGCCAGCTGCGCGGGCTGGTCGTGCTCGTCGAAGATCTCGCGTTTCGCTCGGTGCGCGAGCGCCTCGCGCGGCAATTGCTCCAGGACGCCGACGACGGATGTGCCGAGGCAACCCAGCAGGAGCTCGCCGAGCGGGCCGGAACGGTGCGCGAAATCGCTGGGCGCGCGCTGCGCCGGCTGGCCGAAGAGGGCCTGGTGCGTCTCGAACGCGGCCGCGTGATCGTCCTCGACCCGCTCCGGCTGCGCGAGGTCATCGCTGAACGTAGCACGCGTGGCCGTATCTGACCGCAACATACCGGCCGGTCTGAGACAAAAGTCGCAGACAGGAGCGGCCGGTCGTGCTACAGTGCTGGCGGGACCGTTGTTCTGTACCACCACAGCGAGGATCTGCGACACCATGGCATACATCATCACCGAGCCGTGCATCGGCACGAAGGACGCGTCGTGCGTCGCCGTCTGCCCCGTCGACTGCATCTACGAGGGCGAGGACCAGTACTACATCAACCCGGACGAGTGCATCGACTGTGGCGCGTGCGAGCCGGAATGCCCGGTCGAGGCGATCTACGCCGATGACTCGGTGCCCGAGAAGTGGCAGAAGTACATCGCCAAGAACCGTGGCTTCTTCGGTGGCGATTCGGCTGCCGAGTGAGCGTGTGAGCCCGTCATCGGGCTGCCCGGCTCCGGTGCTCCGCGAGCGTCGCCCCGTCGCACGCCCCCGACGTCATCGACGTCGGGGGTGCGTCGTCACCACGCCCGCCGCCGCGCACGCGCGCCGCGGCAGCACGTGATCCGCGACGCCGGGAGCCGGCACGTGGCAGCACAGGCGTTGATGCGGCATCCCCGGCCTGCCGGGTGCGTGCCACAACGCGGGCGCGCCGCGCCATCGCCAGGGCTCGCGCCGACCGCCGGACGCCGCGCTGCGGGGCGGCGCGCCGCGATGGATAGTTCAGCACGGCGGGACGGCTGCGGGGTGTGGGAGACCGATGTGCGCTGGCTGGTGCCGGCGCGGCCAGGTTTCGTCGGGCGATACACCCGATGCCCGACGTGCGGCCGGGGCCTGGGCGTCGTCAGCCGCCCAGCAGCCGGATGCCAACCGTGAGCAGCACCGCGAATCGCACGATGCGTGCCAGCAGGACGGCGCCGAAAAACAGCCAGAACGGGACGCCCGTCGCCCCAGCCGCCAGGCCGGCGACGTCGAACAGCGGGTTGGGCGGCGCCGCCAGCACCACCAGCGCGAAGAAGGCCCGCCATGGGTGGGCCAGCTGTCGTCGCACCCAGCGCGACATCGGGCTATCGGCGATCACCGCCTGGCCGGAACGCCCTACGCCATAGGCGACTGACTCGCCGACCACCGAGCCGAGCGCAGCCGCCAGGACGATCGGCCACACCGTCGGGCTCTGCTGCGCCAGCGGCAGCAGGACTGCTGGCCAGGGGATCGGCACCACCACCGTCGCGTTGGCAGCGAGCATCAGCAGGAATGCCCCGGGGGCAGCCAGCGACGCAAGCTGTGCGATCGCTGCCTGCCCTGCCGGGCTCTGGAGGGCGAGGTAGAGCCAGATGTTGACGGCGACGAAGCCAACCCCGACGACGACCGGACGGATCCATGCCTGATGCTGCTGCCAGACCCGGGCAATCATCGGCTGCGCACCAGGATCGCACGCATGGTTGTCGCGACCAGGGCGGCGAGTGCGATGAGCCCGGCCAGCCCCAGCCCCAGATGCGTCATCACCGGCGGATCGGCAGCCCGTGGTGCGACCTGCGCCCCGCCTGCCAGCAGTTCACCGGATCCATCGGCCGGTGGCGCTGCGCCCGCGACGGCATCGCCGGCTGGCGCCTGCTCGGTGCTGCGCGATCGTGCGGCGTCATCGGCTGGGGCCGCTGCGGCGAATGGCGCTCCGCCCTCGGCGGTGGCCTCTTCGGCAGCCGGAAGCGCCGGCGCGGCGAGATTCATCGCGAGCGGTGACTGGTTTGCAGGGACGCCAGCGAGCGTGACGCCGAGCACCGCCATGATGACCAGCGCCAGGCTACCCGCATATTGCAGCGGACGCAGCCAGCGCCACGGCAGCGCACGCCTGATCCGGGGATGCGCAGCATCGACGGCGAGGCTCCGCCGTGGTTGCAGCGCTGGCAGTTCGTGCAGCGCCGTGATGATGCGCCGGAGATCCGCGCACGCCGCACGCAATGCCGGCTCGTGCTCCAGCCGCTGCTCTACGCGGGCGCGCTCGTCGGCCGGCAGCATCCCGTCGAGATAGGCTGACAGGAGGTCAAGATCTGCATCGGACAGGGTCGCCATGATTCCGCTCGCCTCGCGCCATGCGCGCCATCTTTTACCTACTTACTCAGACGACAGAGCAGTGCGGACGGTTCCGTCAGCGGTCAGGATGTCGCGCAGCCGGGCGCGCCCGCGGCTGATGCGTGATTTGACGGTGCCGAGCGATGCGCGGGTGATCTCGGCGACTTCGGCATAGTCGAACCCCTCGACATCGCGCAGCACGATCGCCGTCCGCTGGTCGTCGGGAAGCTGCGCGAGGGCGCGCTGGATCGCCTGCGCCAACTCGCGCTGGTCGAGCGCCATCTCGGGTGTGGGCGTGGCATCGGCAACCTGTAGCACGGGATGGTCGTCAGGATCGTCATCGTGCGCATCGATCGATACCGTCGGCCGCCGCCGCCGCGCGCGCAGAAAGTCGAGCGCGGCATTGGTCGCGATGCGCAGCAGCCACGCGCGGAATGATCCGCCACGATACGTCGAGAGCCGGCTGAATGCCGAGATGAACGTGTCCTGGGCGACGTCGGCGGCATCGTCGCGATCGCCGACGAGGCGCACGCAGACGCCATAGACGCGGGATTCATGGGCTCGGACGAGCATGTTGAAGCTTTCGACGTCGCCGCGGACTGCCGCATCGACGTGGCGTCGCTCTTCTTCGGCCATAACCGGCATGCCTCGCTCTTCGACACAGCTACGCGTGCAGTATACCGCACTCGCGGCACTGACCGTGATGGACGCGGGGTGTGACGTCACGTGGTGCACGGGGGATGACGACGCGCCGGCCAACTCGCGCCGACGGCGCACGCGTCAGGGGATGCCGTATCGCAGCGAGCACCGTCGCGACAGTGCTGCAGCGCGGCGGTTTGTCTGCAGACGCCGCACCACGCTTGTGCTGCGGCGCGCCCGGCCACCGGCGGCGCCCGCGCCCTGGCCGGACAGCCCGCGCCGCCTGGACGTGCGCTGGCCGCATCAGACGTCCGTCTCCCGTGCCTCCCCGGAGAAACCTGCCCCCGCACGGGGGCAACCCCTCGGCGCCATCGCCGCGTAGCCCGCCTGCGCGGGCGGTGGCAGGCGGCCCCGGCCCTCCGCGCCCTGCGACGGCGCGCCGTCGGGGGAGCGTTGGCAGCGCCTGTACCCGTTCGTGCGGCCGCGGCACGCTCGCCCCCGGCGCACGGCCTCCGGCCCCCGCTGCTTCGCGGCGCGGCGATCACGATCGCTCGCCGCATGTTCCTGCGCACGACAACACGTGACGCCACACCCATTGACGCGCTGGGCGGCGCATGTGACGCGTGGTGGCGTGCAGGGCCGACAGGCAGCGCAGCCGCGGATCCGGGGTCTGGCGGCGGGGCATCGGCAGCGGCGGCCGTGCGTCACCACGGCCGGCATCCGGGTGCGCGCGCTCAATGCCGCGCCGGAGGCGTCAGCATGCCACGGTGGCTCACTGCCGGGCGCAGGCTGTACGCGCGGGTGGCGCTGGTGCCGCGCTGCGCCCATCGCGCCACGCCGCAGGCGGCGCTGCCGGCGACCGTGCGTCGCGGTCCCGGAGATGGGATAATGCCGCCAGCCGCCGGGCTGCGGCCCGTCGAACTGTAAAGCGAGGACGCGATGGCTCATGTGCTGTTCGCCGCGCACCCAACCGTCGGGCATACCAGCGCGCTGCGCGCGATCGCGGCACGCCTGCTGGCCCAGGGCCACACGATCGACTTCGCGATCGTTCCGGCACACGTGCCGGCCGCCGACCGCTGGCCAGCCCCGGTGCGGGCGGCCAGTGCGCTGCCGCGCCGGCTGCGCACCGATGGCTTCACGGTCCTGCCGTTGCCGCGCTCGTGGCGCGCGCTGTGGCATGCCGTCCGCCTGCCCGGCCGCGTCGGTCTGGCCGAGCTCGCCGAGGCGATCGCGCTGTTCACCAGCGACATGCCGGCCCAGGCGCGGGCGATCGCCAGCCACGTCGCCACCCGGAACCCTGCGGTGATCGTCGGCGACTACCTGATGCCAGCAGCATTGTTGGGCGCCCGGCTGAGCGCACGGCCCTATGTGGCGCTCTACCACTCGGCGCTGCCATTCCCGGTCGCCGATGCCCCGCCATTCGGCAGCCAACTCCCCGCTACGGCGGCCGGCACCCTGGCCTGGCAGGCTGCGGTCGCGCAACTCGCGGCGCTCTCGCAGCGGTTTGCCGATCGCACTGCCGCAGCCGCCAGGCTGCTCGGCATCGCGCTGACCCGACCGATCACGCTGACCCGACCGGTGTCGGATAGGCTGAACCTGCTGGCGACGCTGCCGGAGCTCGAACCGGGCCTGATGCCGCTCGATGCGCCCGCCGCGATGATCGGACCGTGCCTGCCGCTGCCGTCGGCGATGGATCAGGGCCACCCGGCGCTCCATGCGCTGCCCGCTATCGGGCTGCGCGTGTACGTCTCGCTCGGTACGGTGTTCAACGAACAGCCGGCAGTCTATCGCCGCGTGCTCGACGGACTGGTGGCGCTCGGCGCCGATGTGGTCGTCAGCGCGGGCAAGAGCGCCGCGGCGCTGCGCACCCGACGTTGGCCGCGCACCCTGATCTGCGAGAGCGTTCCCCAGATTGCGCTGCTGCAGCAGGTCGATGTCGTGGTGACCCATGGCGGCAACAATACGGTGCAGGAATGCCTCGCTGCCGGGCGGCCGATGGTGCTGCTGCCCTTCGGTGGCGATCAGCACGCGAACGCGGCGCGCGTCGCCCGCCTCGGCGTCGGCGCTGCGCTCGATGCCGCCAGCTTCACGCCGGCACAGCTCGGTGCGGCGGTGCAGGCAGCCCGGAGGCAGCGCGCCGCTGCTGCACGGCTCGGCGCGATCGTCGCGCAGGCGGATGGCGCGGCGCGTGGCGCCGACGCAATCCTGGCGCTCGTCGCCGCGGGTGCCTGAGCCGGGCATCGCGGGGCCCGGTGATCGCGGCGGCCTGCGCGCGCAGGCCGATGCACGCCGGATGCCCGTCCGTCTGGCGTTCGTGGTATGATGGGGTAGTCAGAATGACGGGGAGCACGCATGGGCGAACCTCTGCGATTGGTGGGCATCGGTGGCAGCATGCGGGTGGCGTCGCGCAGCCTCGCGGCCCTGGCCAGGGCGGCCGGGCATGCGACGGCGCTCGGCTGTGCCGCCGACGTCTTCGATGTTCGCCGGCTGGATCTGCCGGTCTATCGCCCCGACTGGACCCTGGAGCGCTATCCTGCCAGCCTGGCGGCGATGCTCACGGCGGTGCGCGCCGCCAACATCGTGCTGTTCAGCGCCCCCACCTACCACGGAACCGTGAGCGGCGCGGTGAAGAACGCGATCGATGCGCTCGATTTCCTCGTCAACGACGATCCACCCTACCTGACGGGCCGGGTGGTCGGGCTGATCGGCGTCGGCGGTGGCGCCACGCATGTCCTCGATGCGCTGGCGCACGCCGCGCGTGCCTTCGATGCCATCGTCGTCCCGACGTACGTCGGCATCCCCGGAGATGCGATCGACGACGCGGGTCGGATCGACGACCCCATCGATCAGCGCCTGCAGCGGATGGTCGCTGCGGCCATCGCGCTCGCGCACCGCCTCAGCCCAGCGGGTCGCCCGTCGCTGCACAGTGAGGTGCCATGATGCATGGAATCGCCGACTGGAACCGTCGCGCCGAGGCGCGCGAGGTCGCCCCGTTCGAGACCTGGACCGATGGTGTGCCGCCGGCGGGCTATCTGCGGCGCGATGCGCTCGACGACGCTGCGGCATTCTATCGTGAGGCAGGGTTCCTGGTGCTCCAGGACGCCCTCACTGCCGATGAGGTCGACGCACTCAACCGCGAGGCGGCGGCGATCTGCCGTGGCGATCGCGGGGCGGTACGCGGCATCGATCCGTCGGGCGCGGAGCACGATGACGATGCGGTGATGCGGCAGTACCTCTGCATTCACTTCCCGCACAAGGTCTCGCAGGCGATGACGGCTGCGCTGGCGCATCCGGCGATCGTCGATGTGCTGACCCGGGTCATCGGGCCGAACGTGAAGTGCATGCAGTCGATGCTGTTCATCAAGGCGTCGGGCAAGCCGGGCCAGGCCTGGCACCAGGACGAATACTTCATCCCGACGCGTGATCGCTCGCTCACGGGGGCGTGGATCGCGCTCGATGACGCGACCGTGGAGAATGGCTGCCTGTGGGTGATTCCCGGCTCGCAGCGGCACGGCCTCATCTGGCCGCAGCGCACCCATGGCGACCGCCGGTTCGATTGCACTGGCGAGGCGATGCGGTTTCCGTACCGCAACGATGACGCGGTGCCGGTCGAGGTGCGGCGCGGGAGCATCGTGTTCTTCAACGGCTATCTGCTCCATCGCTCGCTGCCCAACTACGCGCCCGGTGGATTCCGCCGCTCGCTGGTCAATCACTACATGAGCGCCGAATCGCTGCTGCCGTGGACTGGCTTCACGCCCGGGCAGGCGATCGGCACCGCCGACTATCGCGACATCGTGATGGTGGCGGGCGAGGATCCGTATGCCTGGAAAGGGATCGAGCAGCGTGCGACGCCGCATGTGCGGCCGAGCGGCGAGGGCGGCTGTGGCAGCGCCGAGCGGAATATCGACGGCACGCCGGCGAACGCGCCGATGGGGAGCATGTCCGGCGCAGGCCACGCCGACGACGATGATCATGATCACTGAGGCAACCACATGACGGGAACCGTCGCAGGACGATCGATGCGCTTTCGCGACCGGGTGGTCGTGGTGACTGGTGCGGCCGGGGCGATCGGCCGGGCGGCGGCGCGGCGCTTTACGGCCGAGGGCGCACGAGTGGCGCTGCTCGACCGCTCGGCAGCGGGTCTCGCGCAGGCGGAGCAGGTGCTGCGCGCCGCTGGCGCGTCGACGTTCCCGGTGGTGGTCGAGATCGCCGAGGAGGACAGCGTCGCGGCGGCGCTGGCGACGGTCGAGTCACAGCTCGGCCGGATCGACGTGATGTTCAACAATGCTGGCATCGGCGGGATGGACGTGCCGGTGGTGGCGATGGCATCTGATGATTGGGATCAGATGATTGCCGTCAATCTGCGCGGTGTGATGCTGTCGTGCAAGTATGGCGTGCCGGCTTTGCTGCGCGCGGGTGGCGGCGCGATCGTGAACATGGGGTCATCGACCGGCCGCCACGACACGCTGCCGGGGAGTTCGGCGTACATGGCCAGCAAGGCGGCGGTCGAGGCGTTCAGCCGCTCGCTGGCGCTGCAGGTCGCGCGCGCCGGCATTCGCGTCAATACCATCTGCCCGGGCATCATCCGCACCCCCCTGAGCATCGGGCAGCGCGCCGACGCCGATCCGGAAGCATTCTTCGGGCGGTTCGCCGCACGCATCCCGCTCGGGCGCGTCGGTATGCCCGACGACATCGCCGGCATCGTAGCGTATCTGGCATCGGATCAGGCGCGCGCGATCACGGGGGCATCGTTGCTGATCGATGGCGGGCAGACGCTGCGCCGCTGGGTGAGCGCACCCGACCTCTGACGGCTGCGGGGCATGGCGCCGCCGCACAGCCCCGACGCGCGGCGCCGGAGCCGGGCGGGCAGCGCTGAGCCCCGGGCCGCTCACGCCCCCGCGGCGCCGACGAGTTGCTCCAGCGCGGCGCGGTAGCGTGCGACATTCCGCAGCTTGATCTCCTCATAGCCACGGATCATGTCGGGCAACTCGGCGATCGCTGCCGCACGCTCGATGCGCCCGGCGGTGAGCGTCGCTAGCTCGGCCTCGATCACCTGCCGATACTCGCCGATCAACGCGCGCTCGACGCGCCGCACCGGCGCCCGGCCAAACGGGTCGAGCGGCGTGCGCCGCAGGCCGCGCAGCCGCACCAGCAGATGGTAGACGCCATCGAACCACGCCCCCAGGCCAATCTTCCTTCGCCGGCCCAGCGCACGCAGGAATGGCGGCAGCAGTTGATACTGGCGGCGCGCCCCCGCGCCGAACTGCTGGGCGATGGTCGCCGTGAGCTCGGGCTGCAGGCTGAGCCGCGCGACCTCGTACTCGTCCTTGTAGGCCATCAGCTTGAACAGGTAGCGCGCCACGGCCTCGGTCAGCCGGCTGCTGCCGGGCAGGGCGTCGGCCTCGGCGCGAGCCACGCGTCGCACCAGTTCCACATACTCGCGGGCATATGCCTCGTCCTGGTACGCGATCAACTCGGGAACGCGGATCTCGAGCAGCCGCAGGACCTCGCCCGCGGCGCCGACGGCGTCGATGAGCGCACGGGCTGCTGCGCTCACCACCGGTCGGGTCGTGATCGTCCGGCGCTGCACTTCGGCGTCCGCCCAGGTGGGATCGATCACCACCATCCGCCCGACACGAAACGCCTCGCGATTGCGCTGGATGGCCACGCCGTTCAGCTCGATCGCGCGTTCGATGCTGGCGGCAGCCACGGGCAGCAGGCCACGCTGATACGCGGCGCCGAGCACGATCATGTTCGCCATCAGATGATCGCCGAACAGGCGGTCGGCCAGATCCACCGCGTCGAGATAGGTGTTTGCGCCGGGCGTCGTGTGCTGCTCGATCTGCGCGACCAGGCGCTCCTGGGCCGGATACGTGATCTCCGGCGAGCGCACCATCGCTCCCGTCGGCATCGTGCTGGTCGAGACGATCGCCGTCGTGACGCCGGGGGCGACGCGCGAGAGGTGCGGGGCTGCGGCGGCGCTGAGCAGATCAAACGCCAGATACCCGGTGGCCATGCCGCTGCCGACGCGATTGGCGCCGGTGAATGGGTGCGGCGACAGCTTCAGGTGCGAGACGACCTGCCCGCCCTTCTGGCTCAATCCGGTCTGGTCCAGGCCGACCACGTGCAAGCCATCGAGCAGGGCGGCGGTGCCGAGGATCTGGTTCACCGTCACGACGCCGGTGCCGCCGATGCCGATGAGATAGATGGCGGCTTCGGCTGGCCGCTCGCCCGACGGTTCGGCGAGCTCATCGGGGAGCTCCGGGCGCGGCGGGCGCGGCGGGCGCACGCCGTCGGCTGGCGTGATGGTGAGAAACGCCGGGCAGTCGCCGAGCAGACACGAGTAATCCTTGTTGCACGATGACTGATGGATGCGCGTCTTCCGTCCGAACTCGGTGTCCACGGGCAGGACACTGAGACAGTTCGATTGCACGCCGCAGTCGCCACAGCCCTCGCAGACCGCCTCATTGATCAGGACGCGCAGCGCGGGATCGACCTGGCGGCCACGGCGGCGCTGGCGGCGCAGCTCTGCGGCGCACATCTGGTCGTGAATCAGCACGGTGACGCCGGGCGTGGTGCTCAGGACTTCCTGAGCCTCGATCAGGCGGTCGCGATGCCAGACCTCGACGCCCGGGGCGAAGCGCTCCTCCTCGGCGTATTTCTCCGGCGCGTCGCTGGTGACGATGATGCGCCGTACCCCTTCGGCCTCGAGCGCACGGGTGAGCGCCGGGACGCTCATCGTGCCGTCGACCGGTTGGCCGCCGGTCATGCCGACGGCATTGTTGTACAGGATCTTGTAGGTGATGTTGGCATCGGCGGCGATCGCCTGCCGAACCGCCAGCGAGCCGGAGTGAAACAGCGTGCCATCACCGATGTTCTGAAAGACGTGCTGCATCTCGGTGAACGGTGCCAGCCCCGCCCACTGGGCGCCTTCGCCACCCATGTGCGCCAGCCCGACGGTGCTGCGCTCCATGCCGTGCACCAGCCCGTGGCAGCCGATGCCGCCGATCGCGATCGAGCCGGCGGGGACGATGGTCGAGCGGTTGTGTGGACAACCCGAGCAGAAATAGGCCCCGCGCACCGGCGTATCGGCGGCCAGCGGAATGATTGGCGGTGGCGTCCGCGGCCGGGCGCTGTTGCGCATTGCGCTGCGCGGGATGCGCTGTGCCAGCCGCTCGCGCAGCAGCGGCACCAGGCGCTCGGCGTCGAGTTCGCCGTGCGCCGGGATGCAGGCGCGCCCCTGCTCGTCGCGCTTGCCGACGATCCGCGGCCGATCGGCGCGGTGGTAGAACAGATCGCGGGCGAACAGCTCGATGAACGGGCGCTTCTCTTCGACGATGATCAGCTCCTCGACACCACGTGCCGCACGGCTGATGATGCTGTCATCGAGCGGAAAGACCATGCCGAGCTGTAGCAACCGTACCCCATAGCGCGCCAGCACATCGTCGCTGAGGTCGAGCAGCGTCAGCGCCTGCCGCACCTCGCCGAACGTCTTGCCCGCCGCCGCGATGGTGAGCCAGGCGTCCGATGGATCGACGGCGATGCGGTCGAGCCGGTTCGCCGCCGCAAATGCCCGCGCTGCCACCAGCCGCCCCTCGTAGATCTCCTGCTCGAGCGCCAGCGCCCGCGGCGCGCCGAGCGTGTGCGTCTGCGATGCCTGCCACGGCTGGCCGCGGATATCGAGCTCGGGAATGATCACCGGCGGGCGGTGCGGCGCGACCAGCGCGGTGCCGAACTCGTCGGCCAGCAGATTCGTGACCTTGAAGCCGACCCATAGCCCGCTGAACCGCGACAGCTCGTAGCCGAGCCGGCCGAAGTCGAGGACGTCCTGGATGCTGGCCGGGGCCAGCACCGGCATCAGCGCATCATAGAGCGCTGGCTCGGAATGCGATGGCAGCGTCGAGGACTTCGAGCCGGGATCGTCGCCGGCGACCACCAGCACGCCGCTGCGCCGGCTGGTGCCGGCGAAGTTGGCATGCTTGAAGACATCGCCCGAGCGATCGACGCCCGGCGCCTTGCCATACCACATGCCGAAGACGCCATCGTAGCGTGCGCCCGGGAACAGGTTGGCGGTCTGGCTGCCGAACAGCATCGTCGCGCCGAGATCCTCGTTGACGCCGGGAATGAAGCGAATCTGGTGCTCCTCGAGCAGTTTCTGGGCGCGCTCGATCGTCAGGTCAAATCCGGCGAGCGGCGAGCCGCGATATCCCGAGACCAGGCCGGCGGTGTTCAAGCCGCGGCGGGCATCGTCGCGCCGGCGATCGAGGAGGACACGCACCAGCGCCTGGACACCCGAGAGCAGGATGGTTCCTTCGAGCAGCGTGTACTTCTCGTCGAGGGCGAACGAGCGATCGGCCATGATGCTACCTCTCAGCTCAGACTGGGCGGCGGGCGCGCATGCTGCGCAGCGCCGGGATGGACTCGTACTGATCGGGCTGGACGGCATCCCATGCGATGCCGCGTGGCTGCGGATAGCGCGTGTGCGTCTCGATCGCCTCGTCCGGGGTGATGATCCAGTCGAGCGCCGAATCGTGTGGCATCATCGGGACGTCGCCGTCGTCGACGAGCTGAATGGCGTGGACGGTGGTGATGATCGGCACGCCCGGGCCGACCAGGCGCCATTCGCGCAGCATGCCGAGCTCGATGTCGGCAAAACCGGCGCCCTTGCCGGTGCGGCCGCCACCACGGCTCACGGCGACGCAGCCGGTCACGACGAGGTCGATGGGTTCCATCGCCTCGAATGCCACCAGCCGGCCATGCTCGAGCGCGCCCTGCCAGGTGGCCGCGTGCTCGAGCGCGACGCCCTGTGCCTGCAATTCGGCGGCGACCAGCGCGACGAAGCAGCGGTCGTCGATCAGCCGTGGCACTGCCATGTAGACCATCCGGCCTTCCTGGAGCGCCCGTAGCCGCACCGGCGCCTGGGCGGTATCGGGATTGGCCTTGATGACCCGGCTGCGCTGCCAGACCGGCAGGGTCGCCAGCAGCGCCGCCGCCCGATCCGAGCCGTAGAAGTCGGGAATATGCCCGAACGGGTCTTTCGGCGAGGCGCCCTGGGCGACGAGCTCGCGCCAGATGCGCGCACGCAATCCATCCTTGTCCTGATGACGGCCGGCCCACTCTGCGTGACTCATGCTGCTCCCCTCGTCGGCACTGCGCCATCACACCCTATAATGCGCGACATGCCATTCAATCGATTACCCATGCGGAGGTCACTCGATGCGTATTGCGGTCACTGGAGGATCGGGCCACATCGGCCAGGCGATCGTCGCCGCGCTGGTCGCTGCCGGGCACGACGTGCTGGTCGGCGACCGCGTGCCGGCACAACCACCCGGAGCACGGTTCCGCCTGATCGACCTGGAATCGTTTGGCGAGGCCGTCGACGTGCTCGATGGCTGCGATGCGGTGGTGCATGCCGCCGCCGTGCCACGCCCCGGCGGCGTCCCGGATCACGTCCTGTTCCGCAGCAACATGAGCACGCTGTTCAATGTGCTCGAGGCCTGTCGTGTGCATCGGATCCGCCGCTTCGTCTGGACGTCGAGCATGTCGACGCTGGGCATTCCGTTCCACTATCGGCCCATCCCGATCCATGCGCTGCCGTTCGATGAGCAGCACCCGCTCGATCCCCAGGATCCCTACGCGCTGTCGAAGGCGCTCGGCGAGCAGTTGGTGGCGGCGTATGCGCAACGCTGCCACCTGACTGCCATCAGCCTGCGGGTCGTCTGGGCCCATACCCCCGAGAGCTTCGCCCGGTTGCTGGTGCCGTTCTGGCATGATCCGGCTGCCGGGGCGACGAACTGCTGGAGCTACGTCGACACGCGTGATGTGGGGCGTGCCGCGGCGTTGGCGCTGCAGTGCGATACCGCCGGACATCACGCGTGTTTTATCAGCGCTCCCGACACCTGTATGCCGATCACGACCCGCGAGCTGGTTGCCACGTATCTACCCCACGCGCCGCCCCCGCATGCCGCGCTGGCACCGTTTGGCGCCTTGTTCGACACCCGGCGCGCCCGCGAGCTGTTCGGCTTCGAGGCGCGCCATCGCTGGGAATCATACGGCCTCGGCGACCGGTCGGCCGTCAGCGCAGGCCATCGCGAACGCTGATCTGATCGGCCTGCAGCCCACCGAGCCGCGGGTTGAGGTAGGCGCGATTGGCTGCGGCGATGATCACGGCGATCTCATCGGGATGCGGTGCATCAGGCAGATGCACCGTGATGGTGTCGTAGTGATCGCGCACGTACAGCGCATCTTTGTGCGCCAGCGGGATGTCGATCAGCGTCCCCGGCGCAGCACGTTTGGTGGTGGACTGGATCCACGCCAGGCCACCGCCGACGGCGGCACGGATCGGATTGGCAAATTCGGTGAGCAGGCACGCATTGCCATGGATGGCGTCACCGTTCAGGCCGATCAGCGCACCCTTGCCCAGACTTTCGATCGGGGCACCCATCGCACTGGTCAGCAGGCCTGCCAGCATCGTTCCCAGCGGCGCATTGAAGTCGATCAGCGCCTGCAGGTCGCTGCTGAACTGCCCGGCATACGGATTGCGGAAGATTGCCGCCACCGCGACGCGCCGCAGCGGGACGTCGGCCGGTTGGTCCATCTCGCGCTGAATGTGCTCGACGATCGTGACGAACTTGCGAATCGTGATCATATCCACCCCTCCGGGCGCATCGCGCCCTGATCATGACCGTCAGTGCGCTGCGCCCCGGGACAGCCCGGTGAGCCCGGCGGCCAGCGCGTCGATGTCCTCGTGATTGGCACTGCGCACCGTTGCCGCCAGATCGGCGGGCACGGCAGCGATCCCACGCAGCGCGCCAGCCAGCGCGCCGGCCATCGCCGCGATCGTATCGCTGTCGTTGCCGATGCTCGCGCCAGCCGACACCGTGTCGTGCGGATCGCCGGCAGCGGCGACGAACACCCCGATCGCCGCAGGCACCGACTCGACCGTCATCACCGAGTTGCCGACGCTGGCCTCGATGGCGATGATCGCCTCGTGCAGGTCCCGCGCGCGCAATGCCGCCTCGGCGGCGATCTCGATGCGCCGCACGATGCTCGGCCCTGCCACCACGCGCCCCTCGCGCGCGGCCAGCGCCTCGCCCTGGCGCGCGCCCGCCAGACACGCCCGCAACACCGACCACACGTCGGCTCCCGGGGTCAGGGCATGTGCGACGCCGGCGGCGATCGCGCCGGCGCCGGCCATCGCGATCTGGGTATCGTGGGTCGGCCGTGCAGTGATCCAGGCCAGCCGCACCGCGCTGTCGATGTCGCCCGGGTGCACCAGGCCGGCCGGCGCCACGCGCATCGCCGCACCATTGGTCGTCCCGAAGCTGCACAGCTTGCGATCGGAGAAGGGCGAGCGGCCGATGTCGGCGGTGTCGCGGCCGGCCGCCAGCGCCTCGAGCAGCGGGCGCGTCGTGGGTCCCATCTGCTGCCGGTGCTTCGACGTCCGTGACCAGTGCACCAGCGTCGCGAGCCAGGCCTGCTCGGTCAGTTGGCCCCGGCAATCGATCAGCAGTTGTGCCAGCGCAAACATCTGACTCACGTCGTCGGTCACTTCGCCCGGCACATTGCCATGGGAGAACGTCTGGCGGCCAGGTGTCTCGAGGGTGCGCAGCAGGCCACCGTAGGTGGCGATGATCTCGGCGATGGAGTGCTGCTCGGTTGCGGCGCCCATCGCATCACCGAGCGCAGCGGTCATCAGGCTGCCGAGGATGTGGTCATGCAGCCGTTCACGGGATTGGGTCATTGGGGCCTCCTCATGGATACAGTCACCCGTCGGGTGGCTGCGTCTTCTCACGCGACCGCCAGGGCGGCGGGATATGCGGCGAGCATGGCCAGCAGATGGTCGCGCGGCGGAATGCGCGTGCCGGCGCCGCGGCCGGTGGCGACGAGTGCGCCCATCGCATTGGCGAGCGTCGCGGCGCACGCGGGCGTGGCACCGCGCAGCAGGCCGGCGATGAACGCCGCGGCGAATGCATCACCGGCACCGACGGTGTCGACTACATCGACCGCGAAGCCAGGCACGTGCTCGATGCCAGTCGCGTCGGCGACCCAGCAGCCGTCGGCGCCATCCTTCAGCACCACCAGGCGAGGGCCACGCTGGAGCAGTGCGCCGGCGAGGGCGGCACGCGAGCCGGCGCCCGCCAGCAACTCCGCTTCATCACAGGTCAGCAGCAGCAGGTCGCAATGGCGCAGCACCGGTGCGACGTCCTCGGCCGGGACGTACGCGATGCTCGGGCCGGGATCGAATGCGACCAGCGCGCCGGCGGCCTGCGCCCGCTGCATGGCCGCCACGATGTCGGCCGGGTGAAACACATCGCGCAGCGTGTAGCCGTCGGTGAACAACGCCCGGGTCTGGCCGCAGATCGCCAGCCATGCGGGATCGAATCCCCAGCGGCCGATGCGGTCCTTGATGCCCAGATAGACGTGCTGGCCCGCCATGTCCGACAGCACCATGCACAGCACGGTCTGGCGCAGCGCATCGATCCGGGCATGCTGCACATCGACCCCGGTTGTCGCGAGCATCGCGAGCATCTCGGCGCCGTAACGATCCGCGCCGATCGCGCCGATGCAGGCCGTCGCGAGCGCCATGCGACGCGCTGCGACCAGCACGTTGCCGGCGCCGCCCGGCTCGACGAAGATGCCCTCGGCCCAACTGTGGCGGTTTGGCTCGATCGGCAGACGCTCGACCGGCACAATCAGATCGGCGACCAGATCACCGAGGACGACGAGGTCATACGCCATCGCATCACCCCGCCACGTTGCGCGGCAGGCGCGTGCGCCGATGCCGCCGGATCATCACGATCGCGCCGATGATCACCGGGATCAGGCTGACGGCCAGCAGCGACCACACGCTCGGGTTGCTCGACACGCGCACCAGCCTGGCGCTGGTGGTGATGGGTTGCCCGGCCTCGTCGAACATCTCGATGCGGTACTGGTCGCCGGCGCGCTCGAGCGAGACGGGGAATCCGATGATGTCGGGGGGGAGCCCGCGCGCGCGGCGCTCCTCGTCGTACGGCTGTACGGTGTATCCCAGCGTCGAGCCTTGTGTCTGGACGACGCGGTACTCCGCCAGCGGCACGGCAGTCGTGCCGCTCGCACGGCGCAACGCCAGGCTGCCGGCCGTGCGCGGCGTCTCGGCCACCCAGGTCCACTCGGCGTTCTCGCCGATGTCCCGCTGGGGATTCTCGAGCAGCGTCAGCGAGCGTGCGGCAAACTCACGCGCATAGCGCGGCACCAGGTAGAGCCGGCTGTTCGGCCGGCCGACGATCACGTCGTGCTCATCGTCGATCTGCTCGGGCGTCGTCCAGCGCGCCTCGGGCATGACGGTGTATCCGAGCGTGATGCGCCGCTGGTCGAATACCTCCAGCGTGCGCTCGCTGTCGGCCAGGATGGAGCCATCGGGCTGGCGCAGGCGAAGCTGGTAGGTGCCAGCCGGCAGATCGATGGGCACGCCACTGTTGATGCCGTTGCTGTACATGTTGAGCGGCGTCGGCGGCGTTGGTTGGATCGGCAGCGGGACGTTCTCGCCCGCCTCGCGCCGCCGGCCGGCATCGTTGGTCGCTTCGATCCACTGCTGCTGGTCGGTGAGATATTGCGCCTGGGCGTTGCGAAAGTCGATCTGTCGCTGCGTGAACTCGGCATGGCGCTGCTGCGCCTCCTCGCCGAGATAGACCGTGGCATTCTCTTCGGTGCCGCGCGGTCGGTAGTGAATGGTATAGCTCACCGTCTCGGATGACGTGATCACCTGACCGTTCGCGAGCACCTCGAGCGTGCCGGCAACCGGCTCGTTCATCAGCTCCCACGAGGCTTTGTATTCGTTGGTGATCGGCCAATAGTAGATCTCGGTCCGCCGTGGCGAAATGATATTCACCCGATTGGCCAGCACATGAATCGTCCGTACCGTCGGCGGCGCAAAACTCCCGACATACGTGGTGCCATTCGCGGCATTCACGCCATACACAAATGCTGTGGTCCGGTCTGGCACCTGGGCGTATGCTGGCCCGACGCCAGCCAGAACCACGACGACGACGCTGATCATGCGCAAGATGAGCCGGATACGTTTCATGACAGCACTCCACGGCGGCGCAGGCCCCAGATGGCAGCGACACCCCAGGCGACGACGCCGAGGATGCCGGCGCTGATCAGCCGGAGCAGTTCGAACCAGTTACCGCGCAATCCGGCGTCGAGCGCGGCACCGGCGAGCGCAAATGGTGATATCCAGTTGATGATGTCGCGCAGCATGCGGACGATCGTGCGCAGGAACAGTAACGCGTCGTAGAAGCGACTCTCCTGCGGTGCGTTGAGTAGTGCCGCATAGCCGGCGGGGACGGCGAGGATCAGCAGTAAGGCGCCGCCGAGAAAGAACAGGGCGCTGCGGCTGGTTGCCGCAATCGCCGAGAGGAACAGGCCGATCGCCACGCCCAGTGCGCCATACACGGGTGCCGCCAGCAGCCCGATGATCAGGCCGCCTGGTAGCGGCAGATTGGCGATCAGCGCGATCAGCGCCAGCAGCGGCGTCAGCGCCGCGACCTGGATCATCATGAGCGCCGCGCCGGCGATCACATATCCGCCGATGACGCCGACCGCATCGACCGGAGCAAAGAACAACACCCGCAACCCGCCCAGGTCGCGCTGTCGTGCGATCGCCAGCGTGGCCCAGGCGGTCAGCCCGATGATGATGATCGTGACGCTGACCAGCAGCGGGACGAAGAACGGCCGGCGAAAGATCAGAAGGCCACTCTCGTCGACGAACGAGAGCGCATTGAAGATGAACAGGCTGCCGAGGATCAGCCCCAGGCTGGTCGCACCATACAGCTGCCAGCCATACAGCGCGTCGATGACCTCCTGGCGCGCGATCTGGCCGGCGACGCGACGCCGCAGGTTCCATTCAGTGCTGGCCGGGATCGATGCATCACTCACGGCGCGTTCAGACATACGCGATCACCGTTCCTTGTCGATCGCTGCGGTCGCCGCCGCAGCGCTGAGCGCACGGACATTCTGGCTGGTGAATGTGACAAACGCTTCTTCCAGGCTCAGTTCGTCGGATTGCAGCGAGAGGATCACACGCCCGGCCGCGGTGATGCAGCGCGAGATTCGCGGTCGTGGATCATCATCGGACTCCACGGCGATGCGCATCTGCCGTGCTTCGCGCGCTACGTCGACGACGCCCGGCTCGCCGCGCACGGCGGCGAGCACGGCATCATCGACCAGATCCAGCTCGACCAGCAGCCGTTGCCGCTGCGAGACGCGCCGCCGCAATCCTGCCATCGAGTCTTCGACGAGCAGTCGGCCTTCGTGTAGGATGCCGATCCGGTCGGCGGTGCGCTCGATCTCCGACAGGATGTGGCTGGAGATGAAGACGGTGCCGCCGGCATCGCGGTATTCATCGATCAGTTCGCGAACCTGCCGGATGCCGTGTGGGTCGAGGCCGCTGACCGGTTCATCGAGCACCAGCAGCTGTGGTTGGGGAACCAGGGCGCGGATGAGGCTGAGTTTCTGGCGCATGCCGCGCGAGAAGTCGCGCGCCAGGCCATGACGGACATTCCACAGATCGAGGCGCCGGAACAGACGCTCCATCGTGGCTTCGGGCCGGACGACCCCGTAGATGCCGGCGAAGAACCGTACCAACTCCCAGGCGCTCGCACGCGATGCCTCGGGCGGCTCCTCGGCGACGACGCCGATGCGCTGCCGGTAGGCGAACATGCCCGGCGTGATGCGCTCGCCGAAGACATCCAGCGTGCCGCTCGATGGCTCGATCAGCCCGAGCAACATGTGGATGGTCGTGGTCTTGCCGGCGCCGTTCGGCCCGAGAAAGCCGTAAATCTCGCCGCGTCGGACGTCGAGATCGAGTGAGTCGACTGCGATGTGGTTGGCATACCGCTTGGTGAGCCGCTCGGTCCGGATCATGCCCGCTCCTGTGATCGCTCCTGCTGTCCATGACGTATGCCGTGTAAATCGATTACCTCGTGTTATCCCGCGATTATACCATAAGCCGTCTGCGGGTGTCCGTATGCGTCTGCCCGCCGACCGGGGCCCGCGCAATGCTGCCTGATCGTTGCTCCTGCGCTCTGGAACGCGATCGAAGCGCTCGGGTACAACGGCGGACGCCTGCCGCACCCGGGCAGGGGCGCCGACCGGGCCGCGCCGTCGCTGTGACTGCGCCCGGCGAGACCGATTGTGCTGCGATCCGTGCCGCGGGGCTGCCCGGAAGGGCTCCGTCTCGCTGCGCATCACGATCGCGGCTCGTGTGGCGCCTGGTGCTGCGGCCGGGCTCATGGCGCGGCCTGCGTGCCTGTGGCTGGTGCGGCGCTCACATGAAGACCCACGATCCGCCATGTGATCTGTGCGGAACCGGGCGCTGCCGCCCGGCGCGCATCGCCCTGCCTGCTGCCGCACCGCCTGGCGCGGTTGGCCAGCGGCTGCGTACAGCCACGGGGGGCAACATCCCGCAGCAGTATGCGATCCCTTGAGCGCGGGGAGACGGCGTCGGGTTGCGTGGCGGCGCTCGCTGGGCCGACGCAGCGCGCCGCGCCGCGTCGGCGGCCTGCGCTGATCAGGCGTGGCCTGCTGCTGCGCTCGTCGAGCCGCCGCCCGCGGTACCGCTCAACCCTGGGCGCGATGACGACGCACCCCCGGCGCGCGTGACTCCAGCGGGCTCCCGCCGCCATCGCGTGGGTACTCCGCGCGGTGCTGTTGCCCGTGCCACGAGGCCTGCTGCCCCCGGGGTGCGGTTGACATCCCTCCCGCTCCATGCTATACTTCGTCTCTGCCGTGGCAAAATCACGGTGCATTGTCGCGTAGTATCACTGCCCTAATCTAAGGCGCGACCAGGTTCGCGACCAGAGCGGGGTGATCGATTTTTTGTTGTGCCGTAACGGATCACGCAACTCGATTGACCACCATCGTCTCGGGCGTAACCAATCACCGTCGTCGAGGAGGATGAAAGACACATGCCGACCATCAACCAGCTCGTTCGAAAGCCGCGCAAACCCGTAGTCAAGAAGGTGAAGGCGCCGGCGTTGCGTTTCCACCTCAACGTGCTGAAGGGGAAGCTGACGCGTGGCAAAGGGGCGCCGTTCAAGCGTGGCGTATGCACGCAAGTCAAGACGATGACGCCGAAGAAGCCCAACTCGGCGTTGCGCAAAATCGCGCGCGTGCGTCTGTCGAACGGCATGGAAGTGACGGCATACATTCCCGGCGAAGGGCATAACTTGCAGGAGCACTCGGTTGTGCTGATTCGCGGTGGTCGTGTCAAGGACTTGCCCGGGGTGCGGTATCACATCGTCCGGGGCACGCTCGATGCGCAGGGCGTCGCGAACCGTAAGCAAGGGCGTTCCAAGTACGGGACCAAGAAGGCGAGCGCGGTGCCAGTGAAGAAGAAGCGCTGAGCCGCCGTTGAGACGTTCGCAGAGTGAATGATGATCGCACCCGAGGAAATGCTCCCGATCGATCAGAAGAGGTGTGTCCATGCCCCGTCGCGGCAATATCGAAAAGCGCATTCCGCTGCCAGACGCACGTTACACCAGCGTACCGGTGCAGCAGTTCATCAATAAGGTGATGGAGCGCGGCAAGAAGCGCATGGCCGAGAAGATCGTCTATGGTGCGCTCGAGATTGCCGCAGACCGGCTGAAGCGATCGCCGATGGAAATCTTCGAGATTGCGGTGCGCAATGCCGGGCCGGCGATCGAAGTCAAGCCACGGCGCGTCGGCGGCGCCACCTACCAGGTACCCGTCGAAGTCAAGAGTGATCGTCGCCAGTCGTTGGCGATGCGCTGGCTGCTACTGTCAGCCCGTTCGCGTAGCGGCCGGCCGATGCACGAGCGGCTCGCCTCCGAACTGGTCGACGCCTACAACAACACCGGCAACACGATCAAGCGCAAGGAAGATGTCCAGCGCATGGCCGAAGCCAACCGCGCATTCTCGCACTACGGTCGGTTCTGACGCATACGAGACGGTCGTCGCCTGGCGATGGGGCTATGGGGGACGCGCGAACAGGAGATGAACGACAGATGGCTCGTGAAGTTCCGCTAGCGCGGATTCGAAATATCGGCATCATCGCCCACATCGATGCGGGAAAGACGACGACGACCGAGCGTATTCTGTACTATACCGGGCGAACTTACAAGCTCGGCGAGGTACACGAAGGCACGGCGGTGATGGACTTCATGGAGCAGGAGCGCGAGCGCGGTATTACGATCACCGCAGCAGCGACGACGGCCGAGTGGAACGACCACCGCATCAATATCATCGACACGCCGGGGCATGTCGATTTCACCGTCGAGGTCGAGCGTTCATTGCGCGTGCTCGATGGTGGCGTCGTCGTCTTCGACGCAGTCGCCGGGGTCGAGCCGCAGTCCGAGACCGTCTGGCGTCAGGCGGACAAGTACCGGGTACCGCGCATCTGCTTCATCAACAAGATGGACCGCATCGGCGCCAACTTCGAGCGCACCGTGCAGATGATCCGGGATCGTCTGGGTGCGACGCCAGTGCCCATCCAGCTGCCAATCGGCTCCGAAGACCGGTTCCGCGGCCAGGTCGATCTGCTGCTCAACCGCGCGCTGATCTACACCGACAACCAAGGCGGGTTCGAGGAGGCCGACATCCCCGATGAAGTCGCCGAGACCGCCGAGGTGTTGCGCAACCAGATGATCGAGGCGATCGCCGAGACCGACGACGAGCTCACGCTGATGTATCTCGAGGGCATGGAAATCTCGCCCGATGATCTCAAGCGTGCGTTGCGGCAGGCGACGATCGATGGCCGGCTGGTGCCGGTGCTGTGTGGCGCGGCGCTGCGCAACAAGGGCGTGCAGCGCATGCTTGATGCCGTGGTCGACTACCTGCCGTCGCCGCTCGACCGCCCGGCGATCCGTGGCGCGCGTCCGGGGCAGAACCTCGACGATGACGAGGTCGACACCATCACCCGGCAGGTCGCAGACGATGCCCCATTCACCGGGCTGGTCTTCAAGATCGTCGCCGATCCGTTCGTCGGCAAACTGGCCTACTTCCGGGTCTACGCCGGCAAGATCGAGAAGGGCTCGTACGTCCTCAACAGCACGCGCAACCAGCGCGAGCGCCTCGGCCGCATCCTGCAGATGCACGCCAATCACCGCGAAGACATCGACGCAGTGTATGCCGGCGACATCGCGGCGATGGTCGGCCCGAAGCAGAGCTTCACCGGTGACACGATCTGCGACGTCGGCGATCCGATCGTCCTCGAGAGCATCCGGTTCCCCGAGCCGGTCATCCAGCTGGCCATCGAGCCCAAGACCAAGGCCGACCAGGACAAGATGGCCATCGCGCTGAGCAAGCTGAGCGAGGAAGACCCGACCTTCCGCGTCTATACTGACCAGGAGACCGGGCAGACGATCATCGCGGGCATGGGCGAGCTGCACCTCGAAGTGATCGTCGATCGCATGCGGCGCGAGTACAAAGTCGAAGCCAACCAGGGGAAGCCGCAGGTTGCGTACCGCGAGGCGATCACCCAGGGCAGCGACATCGACAGCAAGTTTGTGCGGCAGTCGGGCGGCAAGGGTCAGTACGGCCACGTTCGCGTGCGTTTCGAGCCGCTGGACCCGGGCAAGGGGTTTGAGTTCGTCAACGGCATCATCGGCGGCACCGTGCCGCGCGAATACGTCCCCGCGATCGAAGCCGGGTTGCGCGAGGCGATGCAGACTGGTGTGCTCGCCGGCTATCCGGTCGTCGACCTGCGCGCCACGCTGTATGATGGTTCGTATCACGACGTCGACTCCTCGGAAATGGCATTCAAGATCGCGGCATCGATGGCGCTCAAGGACGGCGTGCGCAAGGGTCGCCCGGCGTTGCTCGAGCCAATCATGAAGGTCGAAGTCGTCACCCCCGAGGATTTCCTCGGAACCGTGCTCGGCGACCTGAATGCGCGGCGTGGTCAGGTTGAGGGCATGGAGGCGCGCGGCAATGCCCAGGTGGTGCGTGCCCACGTGCCGCTCTCGTCGATGTTCGGGTACACCACCGACCTGCGCTCGGCGACACAGGGCCGCGCGACGTCGTCGATGGAGTTTGCGTATTACCAGGCGCTGCCCGATCACCTCGCCAAGGAGATCATCGAAAAGCGGCGCGGTTGATACCAGTAGCCAGCGCCGGGGGCATGCTCCCGGCGTCCCTGAGATCACGATACGTGAGGAGATTCACCAGCAATGGGCAAGCAGAAGTTCGAGCGGAACAAGCCGCACATCAATGTTGGCACGATCGGCCACGTCGACCACGGCAAGACGACCCTGACCGCAGCGATCACCAAGGTGCTCGCGCTGCAGGGTGCGG
>JAGWYG010000028.1 GCA_018969485.1 Chloroflexota bacterium | reverse complement strand
TCTTCGTGTCTTCGTGTCTTCGTGTCTTCGTGTCTTCGTGTCTTCGTGTGAGCCCGTCCCCGCCGCCGCCCCTTCGTGCCTTCGTGTCTTCGTGTGAGCCCGCCGCCCGTCTCCAGTCCTGTTCTCTGCCCGCTGCCGGGCGCGTGCGATTGCACCGCAGCGGGGAATCGCGTAGGATTGCGCGACCGACCGGACAGGAGGGGAATTCATGCGTTGGGAAGAACTCAGCAGTGATCAGTTCGTCGAGGCCGTCAGGGCATGTGACGGCGTCTGCATCGTCGCGCTGTCAGTCGTCGAGCGGCACGGGCATCATCTGCCGCTCGGCACCGACACCATTCAGGGGCGCGGCATGCTGAGCCGCATCGCCGCCCGTGAGCCAGTCATCGAGTTTCCCGACTACATCTTCACGCAGATTCCCGAAGCGCGGCACCTGCCGGGCACGATCAGCATCGACGGCGAATTGCTGATTCGCCTGCTCGACAACGTCTGCCGCGAGATTGCGCGCAACGGCTGCAAGAAGGTCGTGCTGCTGAACGCGCACGGCGGCAACTTCGGCCTGCTCGCCTGGTACAACATGCTGCAGCTGTACACCCCGAAGGACTACGTCGTCTACATCGTGAGCCCGTTCCCCGCGATGGGCGCGCTGACGCTGCCCTGGTCGCGCGACGACGACGGCCATGCCGGCCCGGGCGAGACCAGCATGATGCTGGCACTGCGTCCCGATCTCGTCGACATGACGCGTATCCCGACCGACGGCGAGGGCCGGGCGCAGGGGCGGCTCGATGCGCTGCGGGCTGCGGGGGTCCAGACGGGGATCTGGTGGTATGCCGATCACCCGACGCACTACGCTGGCGACGCCGCCCACGGCAGCGCCGCCGCCGGCGAGCAGATCCTCGACGCGATCGCCGATTCGATCGCGCAGGCCGTGCGGGCGATCAAGGCCGACGATGCTGCCAGGTCATTGCAGGATGCGTTCTTCGCCGCCGCCCAGGCGCCGCGCTGACGCAGCGCCGGGCAGCCGACGCACGCTGACCCCGGGCACACCGGGGTCAGCGCACCGCGGCTCAGGGCTGGCGCAGGCGGATGTGCAGCTCGCGCAGCTGTCGCTCGTCGACCGGCGACGGGGCGCCGAGCATCGCATCGGCGGCCTGCTGCGTCTTGGGGAACGCCATCACCTCGCGGATGGTGGGCTCATCGGCGAACAGCATCGCCAGGCGATCGATCCCCGGCGCAATCCCGCCGTGGGGCGGCGCGCCGTACTCGAACGCCTCGAGCAGGTGGCCGAACTGCTCCTGTGCCGTCTCGCGGCTGACGCCGAGCAGATCGAACAGCTGCTGCTGCACATCGCGCTGATGGATGCGGATGGAGCCGCCGCCGGCCTCGAAGCCATTCAGCACCAGATCATAGGCCTTGGCGCGCGCCCGGCCCGGATCGCTGGCCAACAGATCGCGATCCTCGTCGAGCGGCGCGGTGAACGGGTGATGCACCGCCTGCCAGCGCTGCTCCTCGGCATCCCACTCGAGCAGCGGAAACTCGAGGACCCAGGCGAACGCCAGATGATCCGGATCGGCGAGGCGCAGCCGTGCCGCCAGCTCACGGCGCAACCGGTCGAGGCTGGCAGATGCGACGCGCGGCGCGTCGGCGGCGATCAGCAGCAGGTCGCCGGGCTGGCCGCCGAGTGCCGCGACGATCGCTGCCAGTTCGTCGGCAGGCACCTGGCGGGCGAAACTGGCGCGCACCTCGCCACCGTCCGCCGGAACCGCCGCCCACAGCAGCCCGCGGGCGCCCGCCTGGCGCGCCAGTTCCACCAGTTCGTCGAGCTGGCGCCGCGAGTAGCCGGCGCATCCCGGCACCGCCATGCCCCGCACCGCATCGCCCCGCGCGACGGCATCGCGCAGCACGGCGAAGCTGCTGCCCGCCACGGTGGCGCGCAGGTCGGTGAATGCCAGTCCGTAGCGCAGGTCCGGCTTGTCGGAGCCGTAGCGATCCATCGCCTCGGCGTAGGTCAGCCGTGGGAACGGCACCACGACCCGCTTGTGGGGCACGACCGCCGCCGCCAGCGCGACGAACAGGCGCTCCATCAGCGCCAGAATGTCCTCCTGGTCGACGAAACTCATCTCGAGATCAAGTTGGGTGAACTCTGGCTGGCGATCGGCGCGCTGGTCTTCATCGCGGAAGCACCGGGCGATCTGGAAGTAGCGATCGAAGCCGGCGACCATCAGCAGTTGCTTGAGCTGCTGTGGCGATTGGGGGAGTGCGTAGAACTGGCCCGGATGCACGCGGCTCGGCACCAGGTAATCGCGCGCGCCCTCGGGCGTCGATTTCATCAGGATCGGCGTCTCGATCTCGAGAAATCCCTCGTGGTCGAGGAAGTCGCGGATGAACTTGACGATCTGATGGCGCAGGATGATGTTGCGCTGCATGCGCCCGCGCCGCAGGTCGAGGTAGCGGTAGCGCAGCCGGAGCGCCTCTTCCTCGTTGCCGTCGCGGCTGATGTACAGCGGTGGCTGGCGCGCTGCGTTGAGGATGCTGGCGCCGCTGGCGCTCACCTCGATGGTGCCGGTGCCGATCTCGGGATTGTGCGCCTCGGCCGGCCGCAGCCGCACGGTGCCGCGTATCTGCACCACGTACTCCGAGCGCACCTCGCTGGCGATGGCGTGCGCCGCGCCGTCGAGCGCCGCATCGAATACCACCTGGGTGATGCCGTAGCGGTCACGCAGATCGATGAAGATCAGCGGCCCATGGTCCCGACGACGATGGACCCAGCCGGCAAGGGTCACCTCGTGGCCGGCATGCCCGGGGCGAAGCTCGCCACAGGTGTGGCTTCGATACATGGTCTCCTCACGTTGTCATGGGCGCCAGCATCGTTGGCGTCAAGCCGGATCATTATAGCAGGTCTGCCGGTGATGCCCGGCGCGCTGATCCCGGCGTCGGGAGCGGTGCGTCATGTCGCGCCGGATCGACGGGCTGCCGCCGCAGCGAGGTTGTGGTATTGTAGGGGCGCTCGGGCATATGACGAAGGGAAGCGATGGACATCGACAGCATTGAGCGGGCGGCGTTGCGCGCCTGGTCGGCTGCCATCCAGCAGCCGATCGGCGGGTGGCTGGCACAGTATCATCACGGCCAGGCTGGTCGGCGCATCAATTCGGTGACCGCGCTCGCGTGGCACGATGACGATGACCTGGCGCAGCAGATCGCGGCGGCCGAGGCGTTCTACCGCGCCTGTGGCGCGGCGTGCGTCTTTCGCCTGAACGCGGCATCACAGCCCGCCGACCTCGATGCGGCGCTGGCATCGCGCGGCTATCGGCACACGCCTGGCGCTCATGTTCTGCTGCGGCCGGTGATCGCCGGCGAGCATGCCGGTGCGCCGCCGCTGGTCGACGCGCCGCTCGACGACTGGCTGGCACTCCACGAGGCCTGTTCGGGCCAGGCTGCCCGTGATCATGCGGCCCACCGCGAGGTGCTGCAGCGCATCGGTATGCCGCACCTGCGCGCCGTGCTGCACGACGGCGCCGGCGCCCCGCTGGCATGTGCCATCGCGGTGCTCGACGGCGCTGCAGTGGGCGTCTTCGACGTGGTGGTGGACCACGCCCGGCGTGGCCACGGCCATGGCCGACGCCTGATGGCCGGCCTGCTGGCATGGGCAGAGCAGCACGGCGCCGGCACGTGCTACCTGCAGGTCGATGCGGCCAATCTGGTCGCCCAGCGCCTCTATCACACCCTGGGATTCGCTGAGCGCTATCACTATTGGTACCGCACCGGGAGGAACCAGTGACCCATCCGCGCGTTTTGATCACCGGCGCCACCGGTCCGGTCGGCATCGCCCTGGCGCACTTTCTCGTCGGGCAGCGCGCCGACGTGCACCTGTTCAGGCGCTGGCGCAGCGACGTGCGCCCGCTCGCCGACATCCTCGAGCATGTCACGCTGCACGAGGGCGACATCGAAGACCCATTCGCCGTCGCGGGGGCGGTCGCCGGCGCGCAGCCCGACATCGTGTACCATCTGGCGGCGCAGAGCTACCCCGCCGCATCGTGGGACGCCCCGGTCGCGACGTTGCGCGTGAATGGCGAGGGGACGCTCAACCTGCTGGAGGCGGTGCGGCGCCATGCCAGCCGCGCGCGGGTCCACATCGCCGGCTCGAGCGCCCAGTATGGCGTGGTCGATCCGTCGGCCGTGCCGATCGCCGAGAGTCACCCATGCCGGCCCAGTTCGCCCTATGGCGTCAGCAAGGTAACCCAGGAGTTGCTGGGTCTGCAGTATCACGACAGCTACGGTCTGCACGTGATCGTGACGCGCTCGTTCAATCACGTCGGGCCATACCAGGGCGACCGCTGCTCGATCCAGACCTTCTGTCGCCAGATGGCGCGCATCGAGGCCGGGCTGCAGCCGCCGGTGCTGCTGGTGGGGAATCTGGAGCCACGGCGCGATTTCAGCCACATCGATGATGTGAGCCGGGCGCTGTGGGCGTTGATGCACCATGGCCGCCCGGGGAGCGTCTACAATCTGTGTTCGGGCATCGCCAGCCGCATCGGCGATATCGTCGACGAAGTGCGCCGCCAGGGCCGGGCAGCCGTCGAGGTGCGCGTCGATCCGGCGCGTCTGCGGCCGGTGGACGAGCCGATCCTGCAGGGCGACAACCGGCGGCTGCGGGCCGATACCGGCTGGGAGCCACGCTACACCATGCCGCAGATCGTCGCCGAGCTGCTGGCATTCTGGCGGGGCGGCGGCGTGCCGGGCGCACAGCCCCCGGCGTGAGCCGCCGCCTCCCGGGCGCTCGCGGCTAGGCCGTCTCGTGTTCGCGCACCCGCGCCACCAGCGCCAGCGCCACGACGATCAACGCCACCGATACCACCGCGTTGAGCGTCATGCCGGCCAACTGGTATGCTGGCACGCTCAGCTGGGCGCCGAGCGCACGACCGAGGCCGACGACCATCACGCTCAGCGCCAGCAGCGTGCCGCGCGCCGTCGGCGCCACCGCCGACATCAGCGGGATGGCCGCGACGATCGCGAACTCCATCACGCCGTAGAGCGCGAAGAACAGCACCGCCACCACCCACAGATCGATGGCGCTCAGGGGCAGCAGCAGCACCAGGCCCGCCGTGACCGCGAACCCGAGCAGCACCGAGCGCCGCTTGCCCAGCCGGTCGGCGAGGAATGCGACGCCCAGCGAGCCGAGCATCTCGGCCAGGCCCACCACGCCGAACAGCTGGCCGAGCTGTGCCTCGCTGACGCGGAGCGTATCCTTCAGCCAGGGCGCCTGGGCCACCAGGAACAGGTCATAGGCCAGCATCACCAGCCCGAGGAATGCCAGCATCAGCACCGCGCTCGGCGCGGTCAGCGCCCGCCAGTCGATGGACACCCGTGTCGCGGCATGGCGCGTCGTCGGTGGCAGGCCACGCCAGACCAGCAGCAGCGCGGCGATGCCGGCGCCACACAGGATCCAGTACACCGGCGCGACGCTGCGGCTCGTCTCGACCAGCAGCATCAGCGGGAATACGCCGAGCAGCGCGGCACCGGCCCAGGACAGCTCGGCGATGCCGATCACGCGGCCGCGGCGGGCGTATGATGAGCGGGCGCTGAGATAGGCGGTCGACGGCGGCTGGAACAGCGCCAGCGCGATGCCGACGCCGATGTAGCCGACCAGGTAGCCGGTGAAGCCCAGATCGAGCGCACACACCAGCGTGCCGGCCACATACATCAGCAATCCGGCCAGCATCAGCGGCCGCTCGCCGTAGGCATCGGCGAGCATGCCCGCCACCGGGCTGAGCAGGCTGGCGAGTAGCTGGATCGTCACCAGCGTACTCACCAGCGCCAGATCGACCCGCAGATGATCGCCGAGGAACGGCAGCAGCGGATAGAGCACACGGAATGCGACCGTCAGGACGAGACGGGCAACAGTGACGATGGCGAGCTCACGGGACGTCAGCGTGTCGGTTGGAATGGTCGCCATGAAGACCTTTCGTTCAGTGCCATGTGGCCTGAGTCAGAGCGTACCGGGCGGCGGGCAGGCGTTGGCCCGGGCGATCGCGGCATACAGCGCGCCCGAGCGCCGCAGCCGACGCGCGCCGGTGGTGCGGTCCAGCGCGTACAGCCCAAACCGCTGGCCCCAGCCCTCGGCCCACTCAAAGTTGTCGACCAGCGTCCACACGAACACGCCGCGCACATCGACGCCCGCAGCGCACGCGCGATGGATGGCGGCGAGGTGCTCGATCAGGAAGCGCGGCCGCTGCCGGTCACGCGCATCGGGCAGCCCGGTCTCGGTGATGTAGACGGGCAGGCGCAGCCGATGCCACAGGCGGCGGAGCGCCCGCTCCATGCCGGCGGGGTAGATCTCGCCGAATGGTTCGCCGAGCACGCCCAGATCGCTGCGGGCGAAGCGCTCGGGAATGAAGCGACGCGCAAACAGGCGATGCGGCGCCCGCGCATCGAACGACACATGGTCACGGCTGTAGTAGTTCAGCCCGATGAAATCACAGCCCTCGCCCAGCCCGCGCAGCACGATGCCGTTGGCAAAGAAGTCGTACAGCAGCGACACCAGCACATCGCGCTTGCCGGGGGTCGCCGGATCGTAGATGCGCGTGTGGTGCGCCACCCCGACCTGATGGTGTGTGCCGTGGGCGTGGATGACCTGGACGGCGCGTCGATGACCGCGCAGCAACTGGCGGACGACCTGGATGCTGGCGGGCAGTGAGCGCGCGCCGGGCGGCCACACCCCCAGCGCGTAGCCCAGCACGGCATACACCGATGGCTCGTTGATCGTACACCACAGCTGGCACAGGTCGCCGAGCTGATGCATCACGACATCGACGAAGCGGGCGAAGCGTTCGGGCGTCGCGGGATGGCGCCAGCCCCCGCGGCGCGCCAGCCAGGATGGCTCGGTGAAGTGGTGCAAGGTCACCATCGGCGTGATGCCGCGGCGCTGCAGGCCGGACAGCATCGCGCGATAGCGCGCCAGCGCCGCCGCATCGAAGCGCCCGTCCTCGGGCTCGATGCGGCTCCACTCGAGCGACATGCGGTGCGCATTGGTCCCCAGCACCTGCATCCGGTCGAAGTCGGCCTCGCAATCGTACCACCAGCCGCACGCCGCCCCCGACGTATCGCCGCGCCAGATCGCTCCCGGGCGCTGCTCCCACGCCCACCACTGATTGTTCCGGTTGTCACCCTCGACCTGGTGGGCGCTCGAGGCGGTGCCCCAGAGGAATCCGGCGGGAAAGCGCAAGGGTTCACGGCGCATCGGTTACTCCCAGTCAGCGATCGTCTCAAGGAAGGCGGCCGAGCCATCGCGCAGCCAGGCATCAAGCTGGGCCGGCTCCTTCAGCTGACGGCCACGCTGCTGAGGCACCGCCACGAAGCCGCACACCACCTCGGGCAGCGCCGTCATGTCGCCCCACAGCTTCTCGTACTGCGCCACCGGGAACACGTCTTCCTGGCCGTGGCCCCAGCGTTTCTTCACGTCCTTCAGCGTGATGTAGGTCGGCACGCGGGCCGCCAGGGCGCGCGCCGCCGCAGCGACCCGCGCCTGGTCGTGCACGGTGGTGCGATCGAGCCCGGCGACTGCCAGCAGCCGATCGATGTCGATCCAGGTTGTGAGCGTGTTGTAGTACGACAGCGCGGATTCGTCGGCCTCGTGCGGCATCGCCAGCCCCTCGAGCAGGCGCAGCGAGCCATCGACGCGCGCCAGGCCGCCGCCCCGGTCATCGATGCGCCGGGGCGTCACCTCGAAGGTGAGGCAATCGCCGCGGCTGATGTGTACGCCGAGCAGCCCGGGATCGAGCGCGGCACCGACGGTGTCGATGTTGTGGAGCAGCAGGTGGCGGATCTGGGGCCGTTCGACGAGCAGCCGCGCCAGCACGCCGTTGCGCAGCAGGTTCGGCACCTCAAAGAAGTGCCCGACCGGGCTGAGCACCTGCTGTGGCAGATTGTCGGTGTAATCGCGGCCCTCGCCGGCCGAGCGCGCCCAGGCGATGAGCGCGGCATGCAGGCTCTCGCGGACCTTCTGCGCCTGCTCGTCGAGCAGTTGCTGCGGCGTCTCTTCCCAGGCGAAGCGCAGATCGCGCGCCATCGGGATCAGCCGCAGGCCGACGGCGCGGCCGGGCGAGAGCATGAGCAGGCCGGCGTCGTGCAGCGGCCGGAGCGTGGGGTGCTCGGCGATGTACGCCGCGATCGCGGCATGCGTCAGGTAGCTGGTCGTGACGATATGCGGCACGGTGGCGCCGTGACGGCGCATGGTCTGCCGGCTCTTGGCCAGATGCACCTCGACGAAGCTGCGGTGGCGGCCCGCCAGCCGTGCGAATGGATTGATCGCCTTGACGATGCCGGCGCCCTGCGTCCAGCGGCTTCCGGCGCCACCGGCGAGGGTGACGACCGCGACGGTGCCGGCGGCGAGCGCGGCCGTGCCGATGCGATGATACGCGGCATCAAGCGGCTGCAGGGCATCGACCACATCACCCGGCTCGACATCGCGGATGTCGGTCACGGCGGGCAGGCGGTTCTGCATCAAGCCGATGCGACCGCGCTGCAGATCGGCGCGGATCTGCTCGTGCTGCGCCCGATCGAAGCCCAGCTCACGCAGGAGTGTCTCGAGGTCGGGCGCGTCGTCGGCGGCGCGGCTCGCGCGCGGCAGCAGCCGGTCGAACAGCAGTTGCACCATGCCCGAGAGCGCCGGGCGCGTGCGGCACGCGGCGCCGAAGCGATCGAGCTCGGCGCGGCGCGTCGCGTTCAGGGTGCGCGGATCGCTGCGCAGCAGCGCCGGCACGACCAGCGCGTAGTAGCCGGCGGGGAGCAGCTGGCTGCCGTCATCGTGCAGCGTGGCGCAGCTGCCCCGTTCGTTGATGGCAAAATCATACACCACCGGGTCCATCGCGAATGGCACCGCCTGCTCCATGCGCCGCTTGGTCTGCTGCATCAGGTGCAGCAGCTGCTCCTGTGCCGCAGCGCGGCGTTCGGGCGCGACGATGAAGCCCATCCCGCCGCCCGCCATGCCGCCGAGCATCCAGAAGCCCCACAGATCGGCGCCGAGCGCCGCGCGCGCCTGCTCGATGAGCGCCTCGGTGTAGGCATTGCTGGCCCACGGGATGATCGTCTGCAGCGGGCCGAAGAAGTTCCGCGTGGTCGCCGCGCCGATCGCGCGGATATCGCCGGCCCGCAGCGCCGTGAGGATGTCGTCGAGGATGGCTCCGGCGGCGCGGCGCGCCTGCCACTCGGCCTCGGAGCGCAGCAGATACTTCTCGGTGACCATCTCGAGGATCGGGCCGACGTTCTGCGCCATGCCGCCATGCACCAGCACCAGGCTCTGCTGGAGGGCATCGCGCGCCGTCGCGGGGGCTTCATCGGCGTCGAGGATGTGGTGGCTCGGCAGCAGGCGGCCGCGGCTGATGCCCCACTCGGGATCGCCCGGCTGTGCCGGTTCGCCACAGATCAGCTTGATGCCCGGCCAGACGCCGCCGGAATCCTGCCAGCCGCCGCCCGAACCCGCCAGCCACTCACCCAGGATGGCGCGTGCCGCCACCAGACGCCGCTCGTGCTCGGCCAGCGGGCCGTGCAGCGCGCGCGCCTGGCCGGTCGCCCGCATACACACGCCGATCAGGGCGGCCAGCAGGTTGGTCGAGACGGCCAGCCGCGAGCCTTTGGGAATGCCGTTGACGTTGCTGACCAGTTCGAGGCCATGCCCCGGGGCGATCAGCCGCGCGAGCAGATCGGCGAGGCTCTCGCCGCTGCCCTCGATGCCGGGCGGCACGATGCCGGCGGCGATCACCGCGGCCTTGAGCAGCCCCAGATGATCCCGGGCGTAATCGAACACCTCGGCCAGTTCGGTGATGTCGGTGCTGGCGCCGAGATCGACGCTGGTCAGGCGCAGCAGCGGCTCGTCGATCACCCGCGCATACGCCTCGACGGGCGGGCGGACCTGCGCATCGCGCCCGCGCACGCCGAGATCGACCGAGACATTGAGCACGCGCGCGCCCGCCGGGTGATCCATGCCGAGGAAGAAGATATCGCTCCAGGCGCTGTGCGACAGATCCATGCGCACGGGCGTGGCCTCGCACAGGATGGGGAATGGCGCATCGCCGCCGCCGCTGGCGCGATGCATCAGCTCGGGGCGGATGCGCAGCGGCTGGTCGGCCGGATGGCCGACGCGGAACATCCACTGGTTGCCGCGCACCGAGCGGACGCTGCGCCGCACCTGGTCGGCGAGCGTCTGGAAGGCGAGGCGCTGGTAGGCGGCGGCGAGCGCACTGCAGATGGCGTCGTCGATGCGCCGCCGGCGGGCGGCGAGCAAGACGCCGATGGCTTCCTCGAAGCGGCGGTTGAGCAGGTGGGTGTAGCCATCGAACGGGATGTGCCCGGTCGGCGCGACGCCCGGCCTGGTGGGCAGATGGTAGCGATGGAGTGCGGCCAGGAAGAACAGCGCGCGGACGCGTTCGTACAGGTTGCTGCTGCTGCGGCGCAGGTGTTCGAGGGCATCGCACTCATGCAGCAGGTGCTCGAGCGACGCGCCGCGGGCGAAGGCGTCGAGCGATGCGTCGCGGCTGGCGGCGTCGCTCGCGGTGATGATGTGGGTCAATCGGCTGCTCACCCGGCGCTCCTCATGCTCGCTGCCGCATCGTGTCGTGCTGCGCCATACCACCGGCCGGCGGCGCGCTCATCGCTGCATCCCGCCGTAGAGCACGCCGAGCCGCCGCGGGTCGTTCATGCGCGGATCGACATCGGCAGGCACCCAGGCCGGGCTGCTGATGCGGACCAGCAGGCTCTGTGGCGCATCGGCGGCGAGCGGTGCGGCGCGGATGGCCACGCGCACCAGCTGCGGCGCCGCGCCGAGCGTGGTGCACTGCTCGCCGGCGGGCAGCGCCAGCGGATCGTCCAGCCGCCACGACACCTCGTGGCTGGCGCGCAGGCAGACCTGGGCCGGCGGCGCGTCTGCCGGCCGCGTGCCCGCCGCCAGCGTCACGCGCAGCTCGCCCGCCTCGCCCGCCGGCCAGCCGATGCGCACCAGCGCGTCGCCGTCGGTCCAGGCCAGCGACTGGCCATCGAAGCGCTCGGGGCGATAGACGCCGGCGACCTGGCTGGCGTAATCATCGACCGCCAGCTGCGGCGGCGCGACGGGCGTGCCGGGCACCAGGCGATACACGGCAAATGCGAGCGTCGCGTCGTAGCTGTTGCGCGGCTTCTGGTCGGTGAGCTGTTCGAATTCGCGCAGCGTCAGCTGGATCTGGCCCGCGGGCTCGAGCCGCTGGCCGGGCAGTGCGAGGCCACCGCTCGGCCCGGCCGCCAGATAGACGGTGCGGCCGGCCGCCTGCCAGGCGCGCACGTAGCGCGCCAGCGGCACGGCATAGGCGTCGGGGCGCGTGCTCTTGATCGCCAGCGCGTCGCGCCCATACAGATACGTCAGCGGCGTGGTGACCAGGTCGGGCGTATCGCGGCCGCCGCTGCGGAACAGGATGACGCTCTGGTCGTCGAAGCGGGCGGCGATGTCGGCGAGCTGTGCGATGGCGCCGGCATATTCGCGGTGCCGGTAGATCGGCTGATTGGTGACCAGCAGGAACGCCAGCAGGGCCAGCAACGCGCCGGCGGCCAGCAGCCGCCGCACCCGCCCGCTGCCAGCCAGCGCCACCAGCGCGTAGGCGCCGGCCAGCGCGAATGCCGGATAGACCAGCACCATGTAGCGGCGCAGGATGTAGATGTAGTGCTGGTCGCCGGCGCCGTACGTCTGACGGATGTAGAAGATGCCGACGACCAGCGCCAGCACGAGGAACAGCCACGAATCGCGCCGCAGCCCGCGCCACCACCACAGGGCGAAGCCGGCCACGCCGGCGACGACGCCGAGCGGCGAGAGGTACCAGCCGACGCGCACCATATTGGCCAGCGGAATGCCGTAGACGGGCCGCAGCTCGGCCGGCGCCGCGATCGGTGCGCCGATGTAGCCCTGCAGCCGCAGGCAGGCGTCGGTGGGCTGGGTCAGCTGTGCCGGGGCGAGGCAGCCGGGCAGCGCTGCCAGCGTGGCGGCGTCGAGGATGCGCGGCCGTATCAGGTAGCCATAGCTGGCCAGCACGACGATCGCCAGCACGCTGGCCGCCAGCAGCGGGCGCCGCCGGCGTGCCAGCCAGGCTTCGCCGCGGGCCAGCCATGGCGCGCCACGGCGCCAGATCAGCAGCATCAGCGCGGCCAGCAGCGCCAGCAGCGCCAGTTCGGTCGCGATGCGCGGCCAGTTGAACAGCCCCTCGCCTGGCCCCAGCCGAATGCCGACCGCCGAGCCGGGGCGCGTCAGGTAGTAGGTGCGCAGCGTCGGCGTGAGGAACGGCATCGCGAGCAGCGCGGTGAGCGCGGTGTCTTGCAGCCGGGCGAACAGCGTGTCGAATACATAGGCGCGTGCGATGGTCACGCCGTGAATCACCGCGTGGAGCAGCATCGCGCCGCCGGTGAGCGCCAGCACCCGCTGCGGCGTGTCGAAACGCCGCGCCAGCGCCTGATAGCCCAGCGCCAGCGCCAGCGGGATCACGATCAGGAAGGCGTCCAGGCGCGCCAGCGCCCACTGCCCGGCCGCCAGGCCGGCCAGCGCTGCGGCGAACGAGCGCTGCGTCGCCGTGGCATCGCGCGCGTGCAGCGCGGCGTAGCTCGCCAGCGCCGCGAAACACAACGCCTGCACCAGCGCCTCCGACGTCGAGTATCGGCTGAACCAGACCTGGACGCCATTCAGGCTGAGCAGCAGGCCGCCGAGCAGGCCGACCCATGGCCCGGCCAGGCGGCGGCCGAGCATCGCCACCCCCCAGATGCCCAGCGCCCCGGCGGCACCGGTGGCGAACAGCGCGCCGTGCGCGCCGAGAACGACGGCGAACACGGCGAGCCAGGCAGGGTACAGATGCAGGAACTGCGGCACCACCCGGCCGTCGGCGAGCTCGCCCGCGTTGATCATGAAGCCGGCGGCGCGCTGCCGCGTCGCGATGAACCGCTCGGGATGCTGCACGCCGAGCAGGTTGGTCTCGGCCTGGGCCGCGGCGGCCCGCAACGACTCATCGGCCGCCTGCTGGTCGCGCCCGATCTGCGCGACGAGCGGGTCGAACTGCACGATGCTGCCGGTGCGGGCGATCGCGATGCCGGTGCTGGCGTAGACGCCGGCGTCGCGCGCGCCGACGACGATCTCGAAGGGCTGGCTGACCAACGCCACGGTGATGATGCCCAGCAGCGCGTATCCGATGGCCTCGGGCCGGGGTAGCGCCTGCGGCCGAGCCCAGCGCTGGCGCCGCCGGCGCGCGACGCCCCATGCCGCCAGCGCTACGGCGCCGACGATGCCGCCATGGCTCGCCAGCGAGAACAGGCCCAGGCTGGCCAGCAGCAGCGCGATCCAGCCATTGAGCAGCACGCCCGCGACGGTCGCCTCGTACGCACGGTCCAGCCAGTCGCCGCGGTGCTCGGCGCCATGCCAGGCGTGCGCGATGAGCACGCCCGGACCAATCACCACCACGCCGAGCGCTATGCCCACCAGCCATGCCACAGCGAACGCCTCCCCCTTGCGGCAACGACCGATGCTCCGTCGTCGTGACCATGCTGCCGATCGGGCGGGCGCACTGGCGTCCTCGGCCCCGATGCCGGCCATCTATCCGCGTACGGCATGCCACGCGATGCCCGGGAATGGCTCGACCCGCGCTGCATTCTAGCACAGCCACGCCCCGGGGTGTGATACAATGATGCGTCGTGCCGGGCGCGCCGCGCCCCGCTGCAACGTCCCGTAGCCTGTGCGAAGGATTTGCACCAGAGAGGACCATTCATGACGACCCCTGCCGTGCTCGCCGCCGAAGAACGCACGGTTCTCGGCAAGAAGGTGGCGCGCCTGCGCCGTACCGGCCTCATCCCGGCCACTGTCTACGGGAAGCAGGTCGGCCCGATCAGCATCCAGATCGACGCGCGGGCCTTCGATGACATCTACCGCAAGAGTGGCCGCAGCGTGACGATCGAGCTTCAGATCGCCGGGCATGCGCCGCTCACCGTCACGATCCAGGCAGTGCAACGCCATCCGGTGTCGCGCGCGATCCTGCACCTCGACTTCCTGGCCGGCGCCTGACCACGACGCCCGGGAGCAGCCATGTGCGGCGCTCCCGGGCGTTCCTGGCACACGACGCCAGACGGATCACGGTGCCTCGGCCGCCGCCTCGATCGCCTCGAGCGATTGGTGCCGGAAGTAGGTCGTGTAGAGCTCGGCGTAGTGGCCACCCGCTGCCAGCAGCGCTTCGTGGTCGCCCTGCTCGATGATCGTCCCGCGCCGCAGCACGATGATCCGATCCGCGTGGCGCACCGTCGACAGGCGATGGGCGATCACGATCGCCGTCCGTCCGGCGAGCAGCGTATCCAGTCCCTCCTGGATCAGCGTCTCGGTGAGCGGATCGATGCTCGCCGTCGCCTCGTCCATGATCAGGATGGCCGGATCCTGCAGCAAGACCCGCGCCAGCGCCACGAGTTGGCGCTGCCCCAGCGACAGCGCCGCACCCCGCTCGCCGACGCGCGTCTCGAGACCGTCGGGCAGACTCTCGATCCAGTCGCCGCCGCCCACGCCGCGCGCGACGCGCTCGATGGCAGCGTCATCCGCATCGCGGCGGCCATAGCGAATGTTCTCGCGCACCGTTCCATCGAACAGGAATGGCGTCTGGGTCACGATGCCGAGACGCGCGCGGAATGCCTCCAGGTCGAGGTCGCGGATGTCATGGCCATCGATGGCGATGCGGCCGCCCTGAAACTCGTAGAAGCGCGCGATCAGCCGCGCGATGCTCGACTTGCCCGAACCCGTATGCCCGACCAGCGCGATCGTCTCGCCGGCCGCGATGTCCAGCGAGAACTGCTGCAGCACCGGCTCGGCCGGCTTATAGGCGAAATCGACGTCCGTGAACGTGACGCGCCCGCTGATGTGCGGCAGCGCCACCGCGCCGGATTGGCGCACCTGTGGCTCGGCGTCGATCAGGGCAAAGATGCGCTCGCCGGCCGCCAGCCCCTGCTGGAACTGGCTCCAGAACGACGCGATGCTCGTGAGCGGAAACCAGAACAATCCCAGCCCCTGGATGAACAGGTACCACTCACCGGGCGTGATCGCCTGCCCGCGAACATCGATTGCGCCGCGGTACGCCAGCGCGGCAGTCCCGACGCCGGCGAGCATGCCCAGCAGCGGAAAGATGCTGGCGAACACCACGCGGGTGCGCAGGTTCACTTCGCGCGCCTGGGCATTCTCGTGGGCAAAATGCGCGTAGATCGCCGGCTCCTGACGGAACGTCTTGGCGACACGAATGCCACTCACGGTCTCCTGGACCGTCGCGCTCAGCGCGGCGTTCATGCGGCGGGCGTAGGTCACCATGTTGCGCGCGACGTGGCGGAACCCCAGCGCCGCCGCGACGATCAGCGGCGCGAGCGCCAGCAGCACCAGCGACAGCTGCCAGCTTACCCAGAACAGGTAGCCCAGCAGCACGACGACCAGCATCAACCGGCTCACCAGGTCCATCGTCAGCGTCATCACCTGGGCGAACGTCTGGGTGTCCGATGTGACGCGGCTGACGATCTTGCCGGTGGCGAACCGGTCGTAAAATGACAGGTCGTGGGCGGTGACGGCCTGAAAGGCATCCTGGCGCAGCTGGAGCACGACATCACCGATGGCGCGCGCCGATGCGCTCTGACGTAGCGCATTGGCGATCCACGACAGGCTGCCGAGCACCACCAGCAGCGCTGCCGATGCGGCCAGCGTGGCACCCGAGCCTTCGATGGCGACGGCGTCGATGCCGCGGCCGATGATCACTGGCAGGAGCGCGTCGAGGCTGGCGGTCAGCAGGACCGCCACGGCAGCGATGGCGATGCGGCGCGATTGGGGCCGGATGTACCCGGCGATGCGCCGCACCAGCTGCCAGTCGGTGTAGCTGCGGTCATACGATTCGGCGTCGAGTCCATCGAACAGAAATCCCATAACTCCCCGGTGCTCGCCCGCCGGCTTGCGCCGGGGGCCTGATCATGCGGCCTAGACCGTGGTGGCATTGAGCGCGAGGCGCGCGCCGGCTTGCTCTTCGATGTTGCGCGCCAGCTCGTGCTCATTATAGCCTGCGCGCAACCGTACCAGCGGTTTGCCGTGCCGCTGGCAGGCCTGCCTAATGTCGCCGAAGCTGTGGCGCGACCAGCGGATCGCCAGCACGACGACTGCGACGTCGTCGCGGGCGATGTCGGCCTCGAATTGCGCCGGCGTCGGCCCACGATCGCCGGTCGCCCAGATGAACTCGCGCAGGCCGAAGGTGCGCGTGTGGCGCTCGACGTACTCGGGGCGCCGTTCGCCGCCGACGAACAGGATCGAGCGCCCACGCAGCCAGCGCGCGACGCGCTCGATCAGCGTCTCGCTGGCCCGCGATGCGGGCTGGGGCCTGGCGTCGCGCGTCGGCTCGGGTGGCGGCTGGGGCCTGGCGTCGCGCGTCGGCGCGGGCACTGCCCGGAGCCTCGCGCCACGCTCCGACCTGGCCGGTTGCGCTTCGGCCAGCAGTGCGGCGAGGCGCCCGTACTCCTCATAGGCGGCGGTCAGGTCGCTCACCGGCGCCTGTGTCTCCAGGCTCATGTACTGTGCCAGATAGATGCGGCGGCGGCGGCAGAGGATGATGAGCCAGTCGTAGAGCATCAACTGGGTGGCATCGACTGTGCCGCCGCCCAGGCTGTCGATGGCCGCGCTGCGCAGGATCGACTGCGACCATGCCAGCAGGCGGACGAGCGGTTCGGGCAGCTCGCGCCGCGGCGTCGCCAGCGCCTTGTGCGCCAGGTCGCCGGCATCGCCTGTCAGCGCGTAGCCCCTGGCGAGCGCCGGCCAGCTGCTGCGCCGCGCCCGGGCGACGAGCGCAGCGGCATAGGCGCGGTCGATCGCGTCGCTCAGATCGGCCTTGGTGCCGGTGATCTGATTGGCGATGAACTGCGCGTGCGCTCTGGCCGACGCCACGATGCGCCCCAGCGTCGACCGCTCGTCGCGGACGAATTCGCCTGCCGCGGGGCTTCGCTGCATCTGGCCGGGGCCCGCTGAGCCCGATGCGCGCCGGCCAGTTGTGGGTTCGCTGGGCCTGAAATGCTCGGACAGACGCTGCAGCAGCTCGGGGCTGACGCGCGGCGCCACGACGGGCGCCGCTGGATCGGCCGCAGGACGCGTCGCGATGTCGATGCCGGATGGTCCGCTGGCTCTGGCTGGCACCGCCGCCGGCGCGGGAACGACCGGCACCGCCGTCGGCGCGGGAACGACCGGCACCGCCGCAGTGCGCAGCCGCAGGCGGCCGGCGATGGCCGCGAAGGCGATGCGGCTGCCGAGTGTGCTCGCAGCCACCTGCTGGCCGAGCTCCGCAACGACATCCTCGCCGAGTGTGTCGCGGTCGCGGGCGATGGCCAGCACGGCGGCGAGCGCGTGGCGCCCATCGCACAGCGCTTCGGCCAGCGCGAAGTCACCGGCCTGGATCGCCGTGCGGACCCGCTTGACTTCGCGAACCAGCGGGAGCAGGAACGCGCCCGCCTCGCGGGTGTGCTCGAGGCGCAGCACCTCGGGCAGCAGGGCGAGCGCCCGATCGCGCCGGAGCAGCGCCTGCTGGTGTGCCGCGAGGCGCTGGTCGAGCGCGACGACATCGTCGAGCGAGTCGGCGCGGCGATCGAGGGCCAGGCCGAGCGTCGCGGCGTATTCGGCGATCGCACCGGCGAGCGCGCCTGCGCTGCGGTCGCATTCGGCCAGCCGTTCGCCCACCGCGCGCGCTGCCACCAGATTGCCAGCGCGCACTGCCGCCACCGCCGCCTCGCTCTCGGCCGCGGCGGCAGCGAAGAGCTGCCTGAGTGCTGCGATGGGTTCAGCAAATGATCGTGCTGATTCAGCCATGATTCACCTTCCTGGACTTTCCGCCACCGTCGGTGCTGGCGTGCCCTGCCAGCCGCGAGATCCGTTGGCGGGCTGCCTGCGATCCGCCGCCGGGCGATGTCGTATGCGTGTGGGGCCTGGCGCCGGCACGGTGAGGGTTCCGTGCAGTTATAGTGAGTATAGAACGCCGGGGCGCATTGTCAAGACAGATGCGGGACGGGGGTGTGATGTAACGTATCTCCGTAGTGCGCACGAGCATGCGGCGAGCGATCGCGATCTCCTCGCCGCGAAGAAGCGGGGGCGGGCGATGCCAACACTCCCCCGACGGCGCGCCGTCGCCCTGCAGGGCGGCTCCCAAGGCCAAGGCCGCCGACGCGGCCTCCTGCCACGGCCCGCGCAGGCGGGCTGCGCCGCGATGGGGCCGAGAGGGTTGCCCCCGTGCGGGGGCAGGTTTCTCTGGGGAGGCAGAGGATACGGACGGCTGATGCGGCAAGCGCGCGCCCAGGCGGCGCGGGCTGCCTGGCCAGGGCGCGGGCGCCGCGGGTGGCCAGGCACGCCGTGGCACAACGGCGTGGTGCGGCGTCTGCAGACAAACCGCTGCGCCGCAGTGCTGTCGCGACGGTACTTGCGGCGCGGCATCCCCTGACGCGTGCGCCGCCAGCGCGAACTGGCCGGCACGTCGTCATCTCCCGTGCACCACGTGACGTCACACCCGTGGGGCGGGTCAGGGCTGCCGGGGGGCACGCGTCGCGCGCTGCGCGTTCGAACCGGGAGATGCCCGCAGCGGCGCGGCACGGTGCCCCGGGCGCCGCAGGATCGGCTCCGCCGTCAATGCCGACTGCCGGGCAGCGCCACGGAATGCTGTGCCCCGTGCGGCGTGCTGGCGATAGAACGCCGGGGCGCATCGTCAAGACGGATGCGGGGCGGGCACCCACCCGGCCCGCGCGACTGCCGCAGCGTCAGGCCTCCCACACCACATCGAACAGCAGGAGCGATGCGGTGAACAGCGCAATCGCATAGGCTGCCAGGATCTGCAGCGGCGGGCCGATCACCGCCCACGTGACGCCCTCGATCGCGAGCGCGGTCGCGCGGATCGCGACCACCAGCAGCGGCGTGAGCAGCGGAAACGAGAGCACCGCGAACAGCGCGCCACGGGCGCTGGCGCGCGCGATGATCGCGGCGATCAGGGTCGTGGCGGCGACCAGCCCGGCGCTGCCCAGCGCCAGCACCAGACAGAACTGTGCCAGGTCGGCGACGCCGACGCGCAGCAGCACGAGGAACAGCGCCGCGCTCAGGCTGGTGAGCAGGCCGAGCAGCAGCGTGTTGAACCATGCCTTGCCGAGGAATACCGCCAGCGCCGGCGCGGCCAGGCGCAATGCCGCCGCCGTCCGCGCATCTTCCTCCTGGATGAACGTCCGCGCCAGGCCGGTGAATGCGGCGAACAGGACCGCCATCCACAACAGCGCCGCCTGGATCAGCGGCAGGTCGGGATTGCGTCGCGGTGCGATCGGGCCGAGGCCGAGGCTGACGGCGACGATCGTGCAGACGGCGAACAGCAGGACGGCATTCAGCGCATAGCGCGTGCGAACCTCGCTGCGGACTTCCTTGATGAACACGGCGAGGCCGGCATCGAGGATGTGGCGCCAGCCCGGCGCCGCCTCAGCGGGCGGCCTGCCCGAGCCGGATGATGACATCGGCATACTGCTCTTCCCGTGGGTCGTTGGTGGCGATGACGATGATGCCATGGCGCCGGCGCGCGGCGATCAGCCGGGCGACGATGTCGGCACCACGGGCGTCGAGGGTCACGGTGGGTTCGTCGAGCAGCAGGAATGGCGGATCGTGCAGCAGGGCGCAGGCGTAGCGCAGGCGCTGCTGCATCCCCGAGGAGTAGGCGGCCAGGCGATCGTCGCCGCGGCCGCCGAGGCCGCTGTCGTCGAGCAGGGCATCGAGCTCGGCGGGATGCCGGGGCATGCCGCGGACGCGTGCGAAGAACTCCAGGTTCTCGCGGGCGGTGAGCTCGCGGTAGAGCTGCACGTCGGGCGCGACCCAACCGATCCAGCCGCTGGCGGCGGCCGGCGCCCGCATGACGCCATCGCGCCACCACTGCACCTCACCATGCTGCGGGCGCTGCAGGCCACACAGCACGCGGATGAGCGTGCTCTTGCCGCTGCCGTTGGCGCCGGCGATGACCAGCACCTGCCCGCCGGTGATGCGCAGCGAGAGCTCGCTGAAGAGCGGTCGTGCGCCATAGGCGCAGCCGAGGCGCTGTACGTCCAGAACCAGTGCGGTGCTCATCGCACACCGCGCTCGCTGATCCAGACGCGCATCGCACCGGACGGGCGGTTGTCCCAGGCGAAGTACGGAATGGCGCGCAGCGGCGTCGCCGTGACGTGCGCCGGTGTCGGGCGATACAGCGTGTCGGACCAGTCATCGCTGCGGCAGGCGTCGGCGGTGCCGGTGATGACCATCACGCCGCCGAGCAGGCTGGCATCGAAGTGGGCGTCGAGCGCGGCATCGGCCGGCAGTCGCACGGTATCGAGCGGCACCTGGTGGTCGAACTGCTCGATGCAGTAGATCAGCGGGCCGCGTCGCAGCGCCACCTGACCGGCGGCGGCGCGCACGGCCGGATGGGCGTACAGCCGCGTCACCGGCATCGGCAGTTCAAGCTGCAGCTGATCGCCATCGTGCCACGTACGGCGGAGGTGCGCATACCCGGCGTGCAGCACCAGCGGCTGCCCGACGCCGTTCAGCCGCAGGCTGGCCCCCGTGCACCAGCCGGGGATGCGCAGTGCGAGCGTGAACTCCAGCGGCGCCGCGGCCCCGACCGTCAGCGTGACTGCGCCATCCCAGGGGTAGCTGGTCTGCTGCCGTATCTGGACCGATCCGTCGCGCAGCGTCAGCGTGGCATGGCTCGCGAGGTACAGGTGCACCGCCAGCGTGTCATCGCTGCTGGCATAGGCCAGCGGCCCGACGGCCGCGATGATCCGGGCGAGGTTCGGCGGGCAGCACGGGCAGGCGAACCAGGCCTGGCGATGGTGATTGCCGTCGCTGGCGAGCGGGTTATCGTAGAAGTAGCTGGTGCCGTCGAGGGCGACGCCGCTCAGCACGGCATTGTGCAGCGCGAGCTCCAGCACATCGCCGTAGCGTCGGTCAGGGCCGGCAGCGAGCATGCGCTGCGCCCAGAACACCAGCGCGATGGCGGCGCAGGTCTCGGCGTAGGCGCTCTCGTTCGGCAGGTCGTAGTCGCTGGTGAAGCCCTCGTTGTGCCGCGAGGTGCCGATGCCCCCCATGACGTACATGCGCGTCGTGGTCAGGTGCCGCCAGAGCGCATCGCACCCCTCGAACAGGGCGGCATCGCCGTCGATCAGCGCCAGGTCGGCCATCGCACTGTACAGGTAGGCGGCGCGCACGGCATGCCCGGCGACCGTGCGTTGCTGGCGGACCGGCAGGTGGCTCTGGTTGTATTCGTACGAACGCGCCCAGAAGCGCTCGGGCGCCTCGCCGCGCTGCCGGGCTTCTTCGTCATAGTAGTGTGGCTGCCGGCCCCGCTCGTCGATGAAGTAGCGGCTCAGCGCCAGATGGCGGTCGTCGCCGCTGACCTGCCACAGCCGGATCAGCGCGAGCTCGATCTCGGGGTGGCCACAGTAGCCGCGGCGCTGCCCCGGGCCGGTGCCGAACACGTCGGCGATCAGCGCGGCGGCGCGCTGCATCGCCAGAAGGAATGCGGCATCACCGGTCGCCTGGTGGCAGGCCACCGCTGCCTCGATCAGGTGCCCGATGCAGTACAGCTCGTGCCAGTCGCGCAGATTGGCCCAGCGGCCGGCCGGATCGATCGTGGTGAAGTAGGTATTCAGGTAGCCATCGGGCTCCTGGCGCGCCACGATCTGCTCGACCAGCGCGGCGAGCCGGGTGGCGAGTGCCGCGTCGGGGTGGCACGTCAGGCTCACCGCCGCCGCCTCGACCCACTTGGCCACGTCGGAATCCCAGAACATCACCGTCGAACCACCCCAGGCGGCGCGCTCGCGCTCGGCGGCGCTGGGCTGCCAGTCGCGCGCGAACGCCGCCAGCCGGCCGGATTCGGCGAGCTGCGCGTAGACATGCGGGATGGTGCGCTCGCGGTTGATCTGCTGGCGTGTGCCCCAGAAACCGTCGTCGATGACGACGGCGCGCAGATCGGCCGGGACAAAGCGGCGTGTCGGTGCGGACATGGTGGCTCCTCGCGTCAGTACAGGCTGGTGGGTCGTTCGACGTCGCCGGCACGGACGGTCGCCAGCGCGGCGCGTGCGGCGCCGCTCAGCAGCGCGGCGTCGCTCGCCAGCGCCAGGAACTGGAAGCCCTCGCCGATGCGCTGGACGACTTCGGCGGCGGTGAAGCAGTGCTTGCCGGCGGCCCGGCCGGTGGTGCGGCAGGCGTGCAGCACCTGCTGGATGGCGGCTTCGTGCGCGCTGCCCGGCCCACCCGCTCCCGGCGGCAGGCCGAGCGACAATGCCAGATCGTTCGGCCCGATGAAGCAGCCGGTCACGCCATCGACCGCCAGGATGGCCTCGGCATTGCGCACCGCCTCGGCGGTCTCGATCATCACGACCACCGTCAGGTGCTCGTCGGCCCAGCTACGGTAGTCGCCATCGACGTAGGCTGCCAGCCGCTGCCCGCCGTAGCTGCGCTGCCCGCGCGTCGCGTAGCGCATGTCGGCGACCACCCGCCGGGCATCGTCGGCGGTATTCACCATCGGCACGACCAGGCCGAACGCGCCGGCGTCGAGGGTCCGCTGGATCCAGATCGTGTCGTTCCATGGTACGCGCGCCAGCGGAATCGAGCCGCCCAGCTGGATGGCACGAAAACAGTGCACCATCGTCTCGAAATCGATCGGGCTGTGCTCGACATCGACCACCAGCCAGTCCCAGCCGAGCTGTGCCATCGTCTCGGCGGCCGACGGCGACCCCAGGCTGAGCCAGCTGCCGACCGCCGGCGCGCCGCGGCGCAGCGCATCGGTCACGGGATTGCTGGCAAATCGACGGCTCATCGCACGCTCCTCTCTCGCTCGCCGCATCACGCACGGCGCATCGCTCAGCTGGCCAGCAGGACGTCGACCTCGGCGCGCGTCGGCATGGCTTCCTGTGCGCCGGGCCGCGTCACGGCCATGGCGCCGGTGGCTGCGGCCAGCCGCAGCGCCGCGGCGAGCGTCAGCCCGGCGTCGAGGCCGACGGCGAGGCCGCCGTTGAAGGCGTCGCCGGCGGCGACGGTGTCGACCGGCGTGACCGGGAATGCCGGAATGAACGCCCGCGTCTGGCCGTCGTCGACGAACGCGCCACGCCCGCCGAGCTTGATCACCGCAGTCCCGGCGCCGCGTGCCCGCAGTGCGGCTGCGGCTGCCACCACTGCCGCATCGTCGTCTGGCGCGATGCCGGTCAGCAGCGCAGCTTCGGTCTCGTTGGGCGTGATGATATCGACCAGCCGCATCAGTTCGTCGGGCAGCGGCACCGCCGGGGCCGGGTCCAGCACGACGGTGACGCCGCGGGCGCGGGCGGCGCGGGCGGCGCCGGTCACGGCGGCGAGCGGCACCTCGAGCTGCAGCAGCAGGACCTGCGCGCCGTCGAGCGCGTCGTCGAGCGCGGCGATGTCGGCCTGCCCGACGGCGCCGTTGGCGCCGGCGACGATCAGGATGGTGTTCTCGGCGGCGTCGCTCACGGCGATCGCCGCGATGCCCGATGCGCCAGGCTGGGTGGCGACGAACGATGTGTCCACGCCGTACTGCCCGAGGCTGCCGCGCAGCGCGGCGCCGAAGACGTCGTCACCCACCCGGCCGACCATGCGCGTCGTCGCGCCGAGCCGCGCACACGCGACCGCCTGGTTGGCGCCCTTGCCGCCCGGCGTGGTGACGAACCCGTGCGCGGTGAGCGTCTCGCCCGGCGCCGGCAGGCGCGGTGTACGCGTCACAAGGTCCATGTTGATGCTGCCGAAGACGACGATGCTCATCATTCACTCCTGTGTGCATTGATCATGGCGTCGGGCTGCGGGTTGATGTCGAGTGGCGCGATGCGCTCGATCTGGCCGGGCGGCAGGCCGCAGCGCTCGATCAGTTGCTGGTATCCGCGCTGGTCGCCGGTCGTGACGTACCGGATGCTGCCGCTCCCCGGCGCCGTGCTGTGGCTGGCGACGATGCGCGCGACCTGCCGCGCGACGGCCGGCGCGGCGTCGATGATGCTGACGCCCGCGCCCATCAGCCGCGCGATGGTCGGCGCGACGAGCGGGTAGTGGGTACATCCGAGGACGATGGTGTCGACGCCGGCATCCCTGAGTGGCGCGAGATGCTGCGTCAGCAGCGCGACGGTGGCCGGGGTGTCGAGCTCGCCGGCCTCGATCTGCTCGACGAGCCCGGGACAGGCCTGCGCGATCACGCGTGCATCGCCGGCCCACTGCGCGATGACATCGCGCAGCAGCGTCCCCGCGATGGTCGTGGGGGTGGCCAGCACGCCGATCGCCTGGCGCTGGCTGGCGCGCACTGCCGGCTTGACGGCCGGCACCATGCCGACGAATGGCACGCCGGGAAACGTGCTGCGCAGCGTGCCGAGCGCTGCGGCGCTGGCGGTGTTGCATGCCACCACGATCAGCCGGGCCTCCTGGGCGAGCAGCCAGCGGGTGTTGGCCAGCGCGATCCGGACGAGCTCGGCTGCCGGGCGCGGGCCGTACGGACACCGCGCCTGGTCCGAGAGCAGCACCAGATCATCGTGCGGCATGTGCTGGTGCAAGGCGGCGAGGACCGTCGCACCACCGATGCCGCTGTCGAACAGGCCGATTGGCCCGGGCGCCGTCCGCATGCTGCTCAATGCCCGCGGTTGGCGCGCCAGGCCAGCAGCCGCTCGACCTTGCCAAAATCCCACGGGTCGCCGATCGAGATGATCAGGTGCTGTGCCCCCGCCTCGACCAGCGCATCGAACTGCGCGGCGTCGCCCGCCATGACGGTGCGCTCGATCTCGGCCGGGTCGCGGCCGATGCTGCGGCACCATTCGTCGAGGACGGCGTTCTTGTGCCGGTAGGCTTCCGGCGGCCCGAAGCCGTTCCACATCGTGGCGTATTGCGCGGTCAGCCGCAACGTCACTTTCTCGCCGCCGCCACCGATCAGCAGTGGCATCGGATGGCGGACTGGCTGCGGAATCTCGGCGTCGAGCCGCTGCAGGATGACCGGGAGCGCGTCGCGCAGGTGCCGCAGTCGCTCGGCGGCGGTGCCGAATTCATAGCCGAACTCAACATAATCACGCTCAAACCAACCAGCACCGATGCCGAGGATGGCGCGGCCGCCGCTGATGTGATCGAGGGTCTTGGCCATATGCGCCAGCAAGGCGGGATTGCGATAGCTATTGCAGATGACCATGCAGCCGATCTCGGCGCGGCTCGTGAGCATCGCCATCGCGGTGAGCAGGGTCCAGCCCTCGAAGTGCCCGGCGTTGGGATCGCCATGCAGCGGGAAGAAGTGATCCCAGGTCCAGATCGTATCGACGCCCAGCGCCTCGACCTGGCGGACAGCGTGCGCGAACGACGCGAAGGTCGTCGCCTGGGGCTCGATCTGGACACCGATGCGAATCGTCATGGATGAACTCCTTCGCGGCTTCGGCCGTGTCGTGTGCATCATACTACCATCCGCGCGGCTCTGGGGTGGCTGGCCGCGAGGAGCGAGGAGCACGGGATGAGACCTGCCCCCGTCCCTTCGTGTCTTCGTGTCTTCGTGTGAGATCGCGGCCCCCGTCCCCCGTCCCTTCGTGCCTTCGTGTCTTCGTGCGACTCCCGCGCCGCCCAGTGGCCGCAGCAGATCATGCCGGCTCGCGCACATCGTCCACAGCCGGCGGATCCTGCTCACTCACCGCCGACGGCGCAGCATACCGCACCGCAGCATCATCCCCGGCCATCTCAGGCCGATCGGCGTCATGGAGCAGCGCCAGACGCGCATCACAGGCAGCCAGCGCGGCGTGCCACGCCGTCACCTCATAGTCCGTGACCGGCTCTCCCGGAGCCGCCGTCGCGAGCCAGGCACGCAGCGCCGCCTGATCGGCATCCTCGGGCACCGCTGCCGCCGCCAGCGCGACCGCGAGCCCATGCTCGACGGCATACAGGCCCTGCAGCATCGCGACACGCCAGGCGGCGAGCGTCTCGCGGCGCTGCCGTTCCCCCGCGTCGCGCTCGATCGCACGCGCTGCGGCCTGCTCGACCGCGACCAGCCCGGTCAGGGCGCGGGCAAATGCGGTGAACCAGCCAGCCACCGTGGTCCACAGCGCCGGATCACCACCCGCTGCGGGCCAGCCGCCGGCCAGATCGGCGTCCTCCGGCGCCGATGATCCTTCGGCACGCGCCGCTGCCAGCGCGGCACGCGCATCAGCACGCTGCGCCAGCGCCGCGAACCACGCGGGCGCCGCGCCCGCCGCCGTCGAATCACCCCCATGCTCGGGTAGCACCTCACGGCTGCCCGCATCACTCCAGCGGGCGATGCGCTCGCGATACGGACCGATGATCCCGCGAAACGCCGCCGAGCCGCGCTCGACGCCGTGCTCGGCCAGCACGCGCAGCGCATCGGCCACCTCATCGGGCATCGTCAGCGCATCGGGCGCCTGCGCCAGCGCGTCGAGCAGCGCCTGCGCCGCAACCCGCTGCCGCCCGGCGCGCTCGCGCGCCGCAATGAACAGCTCGCGCTGCTCATCGAGCGTCCGCAGCCGCGTCGCCCACAATCGCGGATCGGCGATGTCCTCGAGTTTCATGTGCCGCGCGATGAAGATCTTCTCCCGTGCGGCAAATGCCCGCAACCACAGGAAGACATCCCGCTGGTCGGCGTCGGCGTACGAGCTGACCGTCGCGACGATCGCGCGCACCGCCGACTGCGTTTCGGCGACCAGCATCAGGCCGCGCTTGCGCCAGGTGTCGAGCGGGCTGCCCCACAGCCGGCTGAGCATGTCACCGTGTGACCGGACGCTCTGCCACTCGCCCTCGATCTGGGTCATCAGATCCAGCGCCGACCACAGGCCCCGGTAACATCCCTCGACTGCACGCCATGTCTCCCGGCCGTTGCGCTGATCGCGCAGGCCGGCGTCGATCCAACTGCCGGCTGCGGGATCGACCTTACGGCCGGCGACGATCGACTCGGCGAGTGCGATGGTGGTGCCCACGCGATCGCGGATCTGAACCAGCACATCACCCGGCGACTCATCGCCCGCCGCCGGGCGCACCGCTGCCTCGCCCGCGGAGCGCCCGGCAGCCTCGCCGGCTTCGTCTGCGCCGTCGTCGGGCACCGGCAGCCCGATCACCTGCTCGAGGATGCTGCGGTCGAACGGCGCCTTGCGCTGACGCATGATGCGTGCGGCGTACCGCGCGACCGCGCCGGCCAGCCCCTCGGCGCTGCTCGCCTGCACGATCCCCGGCTGGCCTTCGGTGGCACGTGCGATCAATTCCAGCACCTGCCGGATCTGGCCGGGATCGTGCTGCGCCCCAAGCGCGCGCACTGCCGCATCATGCCCATCGGATGACGCGTTCCGCTGCTCGGCCGGCTGCCCGGCGAGCCAGCCGGCGACGCTCCTGATGACATCGCCGCCGACGATGCTGAAGCCACCCGCCTGCAACGCCGCCCGATAGCTGGCGTCGCTGTGCGCTCCCCGCCGCTCGACATCGGCGTGAATCACCCAGCCGCGCTCCTGCGCGAGACGGCGCAGGATCAGCACCGGCAGCTCGCCGACCGCCTGGCTCGCGACGCCGACGTCGCGTCCGGCACAGACGGCCCGCAGAAACTCGATGAACTTGCTGTATCCGAGCAGCTGCGGCTTGAAACCGGGAATCGCCTCGACGATCATTTTCTGGACGACCGGTAGCTGCATCCCTGCGGTGTGAATGTCGACGCTCCCCGTCTCGGATCGCTCGATCCCGCTGATCACCTCGGCCGCCCGCTGGAAGAGCGATGTGTCGTCGGCTGCCGCACTGGCCGCCGGCACAGCCGGTCGCGCCGGCACCTCGATGGCGTCACCCGACGCGCTGCCCGCGCCGACCGCCGGCTCACCAGCATCGCCGGACGGCGCCGGTGCGCCGCGCGGCGCCGCGATCATCCGGCCGCTCTCGCTCCAGCCGATCGATGGCCGCACCGGTAGCAGTGGTACCGTCACCGGGAGAACCGGATCTGGCAGAATGATGAAGTTGTCGCATACTGCACGAAATACGCGGCTGGAGCTGCTCGCATAGCCACATCCAATGACGGTTCGCCCAATTTGATGCAGTTTATTGGCGAGCGCGGCAAAACCGCCATCACCCGAGACAATGATGTAGTTTTCAATTGAAGGCCGAATATATGCTAGATCGATGGCATCAATCACGAGCTGAATGTCCGCAGCATTTTTTCGCGAATCAAATGCAAAACCAAACACCTGTATTGGTTCAATGCCGAGCTCATTGATCGAGTGCCGCATCATTCCCAGAACAGGGTTACTCCAATTGGCATAGGCGCGTTGAACTGCAATACGCTTCTTGCCAGACGCCGCCGTGATGCGATCATAGATATCTTTGAGTGATATTTCACGAACGACGCGCTCATTTGATTCTCGCCCCTGAATAAGATTTTCAATGTCATACAAAATAGCCGTATCAAACGATTGACTCATACAACACAATTCCTCATACGTTCACACAAACTGGATCATCGATAGTCATAGCACACATATGATCCGACATGGATTCTTTCACCGCGTAACGTCGTGCAGCAACCGGATCAGCCAGGCGCAGATTCTTGAGCATCTGACCAGTCATCGCCAATGGCACGACGGGACCTCGAACGACGCAAACCGCACGCTGCATGACAATGTCATGACTGCCGAATCATACCACAGCGGCAATGCATCAGGCTGCGCAGCGGCCGGGCGCCGCGCATCGCGCGATGTCTGGGCATGGTAAGATGCGGGGCAGGCGGAAGCTTCACGGACTGGGAGGGCGGCGAACCATGGCCACACTGATCTCGCGCGACAGCGCCCCGGACCTCATCCTCCACCATGGTGCGATCACCACGCTGGCCGAGGCGTTGCCACATGCCGAGGCGATCGCGATGCGCGATGGCCGAATCATCGCCATCGGCGACGACGCCGCCGTACGGGCGCTGGCCGGGCCGCACACCGAGCAGATCGATCTCGGCGGCCGCAGCGTGATCCCGGGCTTCAACGACGCACACAATCACATGCTGCAGGTCGGCATCAAGTTCACGCGGCTCGAGCTCGAGCGCTGCCAGTCGATCGCCGAGATGGTGGTGATGGTGCGCGAGCGCGCAGCGATCACGCCCGCGGGCGAATGGATCATCGGCGAAGGCTGGAACGAGTCGCTGTTCGCCGAAGGGCGGCTGCCGACGCGCCATGACCTGGATGCCGCGACCGTCGCACACCCGGTGATGCTGCAGCGCTTCTTCAACATGGATGTCGTGAACAGCCACGCGCTCGCGCTCGGTGGCGTTGATGCCACGACCCCCGACCCGTCCGGCGGCAAGATCGAGCGGCTCGCCGACGGCAGTCCGTCGGGCATTCTGCGCGCGGCGGCCAAGCTCTTCTGCCGGCGCCTGATTCCGCAGCCGAGCGAGGAGGCGTGTGTCGCGGCGATCGAGGCCGCCGGCCGCGCCTACCACCGCGTCGGCATCACCAGCGTCCTCGAGCCGGGGCTGTACCCCTACGAGCTGCGCGCCTACGCCCGGGCCTACCGCGCCGGCCGTCTGCCGCTGCGCGTCAATCTGATGCCCTCGTGGCACGGCTTCCGCGAGGAGGAGCATGCCGACGAGCTCGATGATCGAGCGGCCAATCTCGGCGTGTTCAGCGGCATTGGCGATGCCTGGCTCAGCATCGGCGGACTGAAGATGGCCGTCGATGGCGGAACGACCAGCCACACCGCCTGGATGTTCCGCCCGTTCCTCGGCGAGGAGCACGTCGCCAACTTCAATCGGCTCGACCCGACCGACCTGCGGCGATTCTTTGCCCGCGGCCACGAGCTCGGCTGGGATATCGGCATTCATGCGATCGGCGACCGGGCACATCACGAGTCGGCGCTGGCGTTCGCCGATGTGATCGACGCCTCGTCGCGCAAGGAGCATCGGCACAACCTGATCCACGCGTACTTCGCGACCGAGGCGAGCCTGCAGGTCATGGCGCGGCTGCAGATCGCCGCAGTGATCCAACCGACGTTCATTTACTTCGAGGGCGATGACCTGTTCCGCGATGTCGGCGCCGAACTGGCACATCAGTACAAGCCGATGCGCACATACCTCGACCGCGGCATTCCGGTCATCGCGACGAGCGATATCCCGTCGACGGTCCATTACAACCCATTCATCGGGCTGTACAGCCTGGTGACGCGGCGAACATTCCGCGGCACCGAGATTGCGCCGCACGAGGCGGTGTCGCGCGAGGAGGCGCTGCGCGCCTACACGCTGGCTGGTGCGTGGCTGACGCGCGAGGAGCACCTCAAGGGCCCGCTCGCCCCCGGCTTTCTCGCCGATATGGTGGTGCTGGATCGCGATTATTTCACGTGCCCGGAGGATGCGATCAAGGAGATCGGCGTCGAGATGACGATCATCGACGGCAAGGTGGTGTACCGCCGCTGATGCGCCGGCGCGGGCTCGTGCTGGGCCCGCGCGCGCCGAACTGGTACGGGAGACGGGAATCGAACCCGTGACTTGAGCTTGGAAGGCTCTCACGTTACCACTACGCCACTCCCGCGTCGCGTCGATTCTACCCGCAGTCGGGAGATCCGTCAAGATTGGTGGCGTGCCAGCCCGTAGTATGGCGGCATCGCAGGCAAGTGCACCGCATCCGCCCGGGCACCCTGCCGCCGGGCGGTCGACGCGCGACGCAGTGTGGTATGATGACGGGACGCCAGGCCGCAGGGTCTCGCCTGGCGCTGCGGCACACGGGGGCGATGGTGCGGCGAAACTGGAAGCTCTGGCTGGGGCTCGTCATCAGCGCGGCGTGTCTGGCCATCGCGCTCAACGGGCTCGATCTCGCCTCATTCGTCGCGAGCGTACGCAGCGCCAATTACTGGTGGCTGATCCCGGGGATCGCAGTCTATTTCGGTGCCGTCTGGGCGCGCACCTGGCGCTGGCAGGTCCTCCTGACGCGACTGGCGCCCATCCCGGTCACGCGTCTCTTTCCGATCGTCGTCATCGGCTACATGGGCAACAATGTCTATCCGGCGCGCGCCGGCGAACTGTTGCGATCATACGTCCTACGGCGGCGCAGCGGCATCCCAGTGAGCGCCTCGCTGGCCACCGTCATTCTCGAGCGCCTGTTCGATGGCCTGGTGATGCTGCTCTTCGTCTTCGTCACCCTGCCATTCGCCCCGCTGCCGCCCGTCTACAGCGCCATCGTCAGCGGATTCAGCGTGCTCTTCCTCGCCGCGCTCGGCGTCTTCCTGGTGCTGGCAGCGCGGCCGCAGCACGTCGCCCGCTGGTACGCCGCACTCGTCGACCGGCTGGCGCCGCCGCGGCTCCGGCCGGCGATCCACGGCATCTTCGACGGATTCATCGCCGGGCTGCAATCCCTGCGCAGCCCGCGCGAGCTCGCGTTGATCTTCGCCACCAGCGTCATCATCTGGCTCACCGAGACGCTGAAATACTGGTTTGTCATGCACGCCTTCCCGTTCGAAGTCTCGTTCCTGGTGCTGATGCTGATGACAGCGGTCGTGAATCTCTTCACGACGCTGCCATCGACGCCAGGCTACGTCGGAACATTCCACGTACCGGGGATCGCCGTGCTCATGGCATTCGGCGTCGCACAGGCGCTGGCGACCGGCTACACCGTCGTGTTGCATGTGGCGCTGTGGCTGCCGATCACCGCGCTCGGTGCCTGGTACATGCTCGCCGACCAACTCGGCTGGCACGATTTTGGCCGTGCCGCTGCCGAGCCGCGTGGCGACGCGACGCCGGGGAGTTGAGGGAACCACGATGCAGGTTGCGATCATCGGTGCCGGCGTCGCCGGCTTGTCGGCCGCCTACGACCTGGCCCGCGCCGGTGTCGGCGTCACGGTCTACGAGGCCGCCGGCGTGGCCGGTGGCCTGGCGTCGGGGTTCCGCGATGCGGGCTGGCGCTGGCCGCTCGAGCGGTTCTATCATCATCTGTTCGAGACCGACACCGACATCCGCCGGCTGGTGAGCGAGATCGGCTTCGCTGATCAGCTGTTCTTCCGGCGCCCGGTGACGGCGCAATGGTGGCGCGACCGGCCGTACGGCATCGCCGGCGTCGGCGAGGTCCTGCGCTTCCCCGGTCTGCCACCGCACGACCGGCTGCGCTTCGGAGCGACGGCAGCATACCTGAAATATGCCACCGACGACTGGCGCGCGCTCGAGCAGGTGACGGCCAGCGCCTGGGTGCGCCGCTGGTCGGGCGAGCGGGTCTATCGCACCATCTGGCGCCCGTTGCTCGCCGGCAAGTTCGGCCCGTATGCCGATGAGGTCAACATGGCCTGGCTGTGGGCGCGGCTCAAGGCACGCAGCTTCCGCCTCGGCTACTTCACCGGCGGTTTCCAGGCCTTCATCGATGCACTGCTGGCGCGCACGCGTGCGCTCGGCGCACAAATCGCGCTGGATACGCCGGTCCAGCGCCTCACGCCGGCGGAACACGGCGGCTGGACGGTACATGCCCGCGGGACGACCAGCGACGTCGATGCCGTCCTGGTGACGGGTGCCCCGGGCTTGCTGGCGCGCCTGGCGCCCGAACTGCCGGACGCGTACGTCGGCGCGCTCGGCGGGCTGCGCTCGCTGGGTGCCGTCGTGATGACGATCGCGCTGCACCATCCGCTGACCGACGGCACCTACTGGATCAATCTGCCCAAACCCGAGTTTCCGTTCCTGGCGCTCGTCGAACATACGAACTTCGTCCCGTCGGAGCACTACGGCGGCGATACGGTGATCTATTGCGGCGACTACGTCCCCGCCGATCACGAGTATTTCCAGCTCGACCACGACGCGCTGCTGAGTCGGTTCCTCGGCGTGCTGCCGCGCTTCAACCCGGCATTTCAGCGCAGCTGGGTGCGTGATGCCTGGTTGCATCGCGAGCCGTACGCCCAGCCGGTCGTGCCGGTGAATCATGCGCGGGCGATCCCGCCGCTGGCGACGCCGCTGGCCGGCCTGTATTGGGCATCGATGAGCCAGGTGTACCCCTGGGATCGCGGCACGAACTATGCGGTGGAGCTCGGCCGGCGCGCGGCTGCCGAGATCCGGCGCACGTCGACGGTGTGAGGCATGATGGACGCGATTGATCCATGGCTGCGCGCGTTCGGCGGCGTGGTGCTGCTGTGCGCCGGAGCGCTCCTGCCACTCGTGCGGCGCCTGCTGGTCCGCGATGACTGGACGGCGATCCTGCGTCGGCCACGGCTGGTGCGCCTGGCGCAGGCGCAGGAGGTGCTCGGGCAGGCAGCGCTGGGCGCATTCGGCAGCGCGTCGCTGATCTCGGCGACGCCCACGCTGTTCGCCTTCGATCCGGCAGCGGCGCTGCTCGGCACGCTGCTGGGCGCCGGCATCGGCATCGTGGCCAGCCTGGCGCAGATTGTGCTGATCATCATCGTGCGGCGCGCGCCATGAGCGCCGCATCGCCAATGGAGGTGCCCGCATGACTGCGGAACGTTTCCTGATCACCGGCGCCCTCGGCTGTATCGGCGCCTGGATCGTCAAGACACTGGTCGATGAAGGTGCGACGCCGGTCGTCTTCGACCGCGCCGCCGACCCGCGCCGCCTGCGCCTGGTGATGGGCGACGCGGCGCTGTCGCAGGTGCAGTTCGTCACCGGCGACATCACCGAGCTCGCCGCGCTCGAGGCGGCGCTGGACGCGCACGCGATCAGCCGCGTCATCCATCTGGCGGCGCTGCAGGTGCCATTCTGCCGCGCCGACCCGCCCCGCGGCGCGCTGGTCAATGTCGTCGGCACGGTGAACGTCTTCGAGGCGGTGGCGCGCCGCCGCGACCGCATCCCGCGCGTGGTCTACGCCTCGTCGGCGGCAGTCTACGATGCGGCCGATGCCGGCGCCGACGGCAGCGTGGCCCACGGCGCGAGCGGCCACCCGGCGACGCTGTACGGCGTCTACAAGCAGGCCAACGAGGGGACGGCCCGCGTCTACTGGCGCGATCACGGGGTCGCCAGCATCGGCCTGCGCCCGTACATCGTCTATGGTGTCGGCCGCGACCAGGGCATGACCTCGGCGCCGACGCGTGCGATGCTGGCGGCGGTGCGCGGCCAGCCGTTCCACGTTCCATTCGGTGGACGCGCGGACTTCCACTATGCCGCCGATGTCGCGCGGGCGTTCGTCGCGTGTGCCCGCAGCGCGTATGCCGGCGCCGACATCTTCAATCTGAGCGGCAGCCTGGCGACGATGGCCGAGCTGGTGGCGGCGATTGAGGCTGCCGCGCCGGAGGCTGCCGGGCAGCTGACCTACGCCCCGGAGGCCTTGCCGTTCCCGCAGGAGTACGACGCCGCCCCGCTGAGCGGCGTGATCGGGCGTATGCCGCACACGCCGCTGGCGATCGCCGTCGCCGAGACGGTCGGCCGCTTCCGCCAGTTGGCACACGGGCCGGTGGCGCTGGAGCCGTGATGGCCGCCGGCGTCAGGCGGCCAGCCAGCCGCCATCGACCGCCAGGGTGTGGCCGGTGATCCAGTGGGCCGCCGGGGTGGCCAGAAAGATCGCCGCCCCGACGACGTCGTCGGGGGTGCCGATGCGCTTGAGCGCCAGCCGCTCGAGCGACTTGCGCCGGTAGTCCGGATCGGCCAGCCGCGTCGTCATCAGCTCGGTCGCCAGCGGGCCGGGCGAGATCGCGTTGACCCGTATGCCGCGCTCGCCCCACTCGAGCGCCAGCGAGCGCGTCAGGTTGATCACGCCGGCCTTGGCCGCATTGTACGCGGCGGCACGATGGACGTAGCTGCCCACGTGCCCGTGGATGGAGCCGATGTTGATGATGCAGCCGGCGCCACGCTCCAGCATCAGCCGCCCGGCAGCCCGGCAGCCCAGGAACGTGCCGCCGAGGTTCGTCGTCACGATCCGGTTCCACTCGGCGAACGCCAGCTGCTCGGCCGGCTTCGGGATGTTGATCCCCGCGTTGTTGATCCAGACATCCAGCGCGCCGAAGATCGTCTGCGCCGAGGTCGCCAGCGCGTCGACGTCATCCTCGAGGCTGACGTCGCATGGCACCGCCGCCACGGCTGCGCCGCCGACGCGCAGCGCCTGCGTGGTGGCCTCGAGGGCCTCGAGGCGCGCATCCGAGAGCACGACCCTGGCCCCCGCGGCGGCGAAGGCGCCGGCGAGCGCGGCGCCGAGCCCACGCGCCGCGCCGGTGACGACCACGACCCGATCGGTGATGTCGAACATGCCTGCCTGCACTGCCCTATCCCCCGTGCTATACTGTGAGCATGATGAACCCACTGACGACGGGCCATGCCCGCCTCGACCAGCAGCTTCGTTTCCTCGTCGAGATCGACCGGCTGAAGCTGGTGCTGCGTCGCACCACGACGATCGACGGTACCCGGCACGAAAATAGCGCCGAGCACTCGTGGCATCTGACGCTCATGGCGCTGATGCTGGCCGAGCACGCCGCCAGGTCGGTGGCGCTCGACCGCGTCATCGCCATGCTGATGATCCATGACCTCGTCGAGATCGACGCTGGCGATACCTTCGCCTATGATGTCGCTGGGCTCGCCACCAAACATGAGCGCGAGCAGCGCGCGGCCGAGCGCATCTTCGGCATGCTGCCCGCCGATCAGGCCGGCGCGCTCCACGCGCTGTGGCGTGAGTTCGAGACGGCCGAGAGCGCCGACGCGCAGTTCGCCAATGCGCTCGATCGCCTCGGCGGGTTTCTGCCCAACATCCACGGCGCCGGCGGCAGTTGGCGCGATCACGGCGTGAGCAGCGCTGCAGTGCTACGCCGGATGGATCCGCTGCGCCACAGCATGCCGCGGCTCTGGCCGACCATCGAGCGGCTGGTCGCTGCCGGACGCGATCTGGGCTGGTTCACCGACGCGGCGCCGGAGCCACGCTGACGCCCCTTCATGCGCCGAGTGCCTCTTCCCACGCGAGGCGGATGTTCGGCAGCACCGAGATGCCGGCCACCATGCCACCCCAGATGTGCGCCGAGTCGTCGGCCAACCCGTGTAGCTCGGCGACTGCAGCGCGGCGCCGCGATGCGTCGATCACCCGGTGCCGCTCGAGAAAGCGCAACCACGCCGGCATCAGCTCGAGCAGCGCGGCTGCGACGCACCAGCGCGGCTGATGCAGCTCGAGCAACGCCTCAAGGTAGTATTCGAGCGTCACCCGGTC
>JAGWYG010000136.1 GCA_018969485.1 Chloroflexota bacterium | reverse complement strand
CGCGGGCCATGCGAGGCGTGCCGTCGGGGTGCCCCCCGGCTCCATCGCGGCGAAGCCCGCCTGCGCGGGCAATGGTGGCAGGCCGCAAAGGCCTTGGCCCTGGCGGCCGCGCCCTGCGACGGCCCGCCGGCGCGGGCCATGCGAGGCGTGCCGTCGGGGTGCCCCCCGGCTCCATCGCAGCGAAGCCCGCCTGCGCGGGCAATGGTGGCAGGCCGCAAAGGCCTTGGCCCTGGCGGCCGCGCCCTGCGACGGCCCGCCGCCGTCTGATCCAGGGCCAGGTGCTGCCCATGCCACGGTGCCTGACGCCCGAGCCCTGGCCAGGCATCCCGCGACGCCTGGACGTACGCTTGCCGCTGCCTGCACGCACCAACCTGCCCCCAACGCACGATACCGCCCCGGGCATGTGATATACTATGCGTGCCCCAGCGCGTGGATTGGGAGTGATGCCCGTCGATGGGCCCATTGTCCTGACCGAGGCGCCATGACACCTGCAATCGAACTCCGCTCGACCGTAAAGCGATTCGGCGGCGTCACAGCCGTCGACGGCATTTCGCTGACGATTGGCGATGGCGAGTTCTTCTCGCTGCTCGGGCCATCGGGGTGCGGCAAAACCACCACACTGCGCATGATCGCCGGGTTCGAGTTTCCCGATGCCGGCGACATCGTGCTCCACGGCACCTCAATCGGCGCCACACCACCGCACCAGCGGCGCGTCAACACCGTCTTCCAGTCATACGCGCTGTTTCCGCACATGACCGTCGCCGACAACATCGGATTCGGCCTCGAGATGAAGCGCGTCGCGCCTCGCGAACGCGAGCGGCGCGTCCGTGAGGCGCTCGAGCTCGTCAGGCTCGCCGACTACGGCGGGCGCTGGCCGCGACAACTCTCCGGCGGGCAGCAGCAGCGCGTCGCACTCGCGCGCGCCCTGATCAACCGGCCCGAGGTCTTGCTGCTCGACGAGCCGCTCGGCGCGCTCGACCAGAAGCTGCGCAAAGAGATGCAGCTTGAACTCAAGCGCATGCAGGAGCGCGTCGGCATCACCTTCATCTTCGTCACCCACGACCAGGAAGAGGCGCTGTCGATGAGCGACCGGATCGCAGTGATGCATCACGGCCGCGTCCTGCAGGTCGGCACGCCGACCGAGATCTACGAGCGGCCGAACTGCCGGTTCGTCGCCGACTTCATCGGCGACACCAACTTCTTCGATGGCCGGGTCACCGCCGGCAGCGCCGGGCGCGCCGTCGTCACCACCACCGACGGCCTCATAATCACCGGCGCCAGCGAGCGCCCGCTGGCCATCGGTACCGGCGCGACCGTCTCGCTGCGCCCCGAGAAAGCGCGGCTCACGCCCGATGCGCCGCCCGGCGACATCGTCAACTGTTTCGTCGCCGCCGTCGACCGGGTCGACTACATCGGCAGCGACACGCGCATACTGGTGCGCGTCGGCGGCGAGCGCACCCTGAGCGTCTGGGAGCAGAACAGCCGCTCGACGCTCGATCGCGACGCCTACTGGCAACCCGGCGAGGCGGGATACCTATGGTGGCCGGCGGAGAATGGCCTCGTGCTCGCAGAGTGAGGTGACGGTGCGGCCTGGCAGCGTGCGTGGGCCGCCGGATGCTGGAGGGCAGATATCGATGGCAATCGGGGGGATCACGGCCGCCGGCGTGCGGTCGGGCGCGCGTCGTCGTCTGGCGGCGTTGCTCGCGCCAGGTCTCTTCTGGCTGATCGCGTTCTTCGCGATCCCGCTCGTGGTGGTGCTGGCGTACAGCTTCGCCGTGCCCGGGCCGACCGGGCGTATCGAATGGCGCTTCACGCTCGAGAACTACCAGCGGCTGTTCGGCGAGACGCTCTACGTCAGCGCGTACGTGCGTTCGCTGTGGGTCGGACTGCTGACGACGGTCATCTGCCTGGTGATGGGGTATCCACTCGCCCTGTTCACCGTGCGCCAGCCACCCGCCTGGCGTGCCGTGCTCCTGTTCCTGATCCTGATCCCGTTCTGGACCAACTTTCTGGTGCGCACCTATGCCTGGATGGTGATCCTGAGCAACAACGGCATCATCAATGCCACGATCCAGGCGCTCGGGTTTCCGCGTCAGATCCTCTACCCCGGTGAGGGTGCCGTGCTGATCGGGCTGGTCTACGGTCAACTGCCCTTCATGGTGCTGCCACTCGTCGCCGCGCTCGACCGCTTCGATTTCACGCTGATGGAGGCGGCCGCCGATCTCGGCGCCAGCCGCCGCCGCGCGTTCTGGCGCATCATGCTGCCGCTCACCGCGCCAGGGATCGCCGCAGGCTCGGTGCTGGTGTTCATCCCCACCGTCGGGCAATTCGTCGTGTCGGACCTGCTCGGTGGCGCCAAGGTCGATTTCCTGGGGAACCTGCTGCAGCGCCTGTTCACCCGCTCCAATCCCCCCAACTGGCCGCTGGGCTCGGCGATGGCGGTGATGTTCATGCTGGTGCTCACCGTCGCGATCATCGCCTACTTTCGTGCCACAGCCGAGGAGCGGCGCTGATGGCGCGGCGGGCTCCCGAAGCCGGCGGGCTGCTGCTCCGGCTGCATACTGGCGCGACGCTGCTGTTCCTGTATGCCCCGATCGTGGTGCTGGTGGTGTTCTCGTTCACCAGCGACAGCTTTGGTGTGCGCTGGACCGGCTTCACGCTGCGCTGGTATCAGCGGCTCTTCAGCGACGAGCGACTGATCGGCGCGACGCTCAACACGCTGCTGGTGGCGACGGTCGCGACGCTGATCGCGACGGTGATCGGGACGATGCTGGCATTCGCGATGGAGCGCTACCGCTTTCGCGGGCGTACCGGCCTCGAGGCGCTGCTGTACGTGCCGATCGTCATCCCGGAGATTGTGATGGCGCTGGCGCTGCTCGGCTTCTTTGCGCTGGCCTTTGGCCTGATCGATGCCTGGTTCGGCGTGCGCCCCGTCATGGGACTGGCGACGGTGATCATCGCCCATGTGGCATTCACCGTCTCGTTCGTCGTCGTCGTGGTGCGCACCAGTCTCAAGAACTTCGATGTACGGCTCGAGGAGGCTGCTGCCGATCTTGGCGCCGACGCGTGGCAGACGTTCCGGCGCATCACGCTGCCGCTGATCATGCCCGGCATCATCGGCGGCGCGCTGCTCGGCTTCACGCTGTCGCTCGATGATTTCATCATCACCTTCTTCACCACCGGCCCGGGCACCTCGCTGCTGCCGGTCGAAGTCTATGGTCAAGTCAAGCGGGCGATCACCCCCAAGATCAACGCGCTCTCGACGCTGATGCTGGTAGCGTCGATCACGCTGGTCTTCCTGTCGCAATTCATCCAGTGGCGCGGCCGCCGGTCATCGTGAATGGTCAATCGCACACAGAGAAGGAATGATTGATGGAACAGCTGTCCCGGTACATCCTGATCGTCGCCAGCCTGATGCTGCTTGCAGCATGCGGCGGCAGCACCCCGACGACGCCCACGACGGCACCGTCGTCGGATGCCCCAGCCGCCGATGGCGTCGACCGCGAACGACTGGCACAGGAATTGCGCGTCTATAACTGGACCGATTACATCGACCCGGCGCTGCTCGATGCATTCGAGCAGGCATACGGCGTCCGGGTGATCGTCGACAACTACGACGCCAACGAGGACATGATCGCCAAGGTGCGCGCCGGCGGCTCGGGATACGACATCGTCGTCCCGTCGGACTATGCGGTCGAGACGATGTGGCGTGATGGCCTGCTGCAGGAGATCAATCGCGCGTGGTTGCCGAATCTGGGCAATCTCGACCCGACGCTGCTCGACAAGTATTTCGATCCGGGCAATCGGTATTCGGTGCCGTACATGTACGGCATCACCGGCATCGCGTACCAGCGCTCGGCCTTCCCCGACGGCATCACCAGTTGGGCGGTGCTGTTTGATCCGGCGCAGCTCGAGCGGGTGCGTGGCCAGGTGAGCATGCTCGACGACGAGCGCGAGACACCCGGCTCGGCGCTGCGCTTCCTGGGCCATTCGCTCAATGCGACCGATGCGGCGGCGATCGCCGAGGCGACCGCGCTGCTGCAGGCGCAGCGGGAGTATCTGGCGGCATACAATAGCAGCGATGTGAACCGCAAGCTGGCGAGCGGCGAATACCTGCTCGCGCACGCCTGGAGCGGCCAGGCGCTGCAGGCGCGCAATGGTCTGGGCGACGAATTCGAGGGCAATCCTGATATCGCGTTCGTCATTCCGAACGAGGGCGGCGCGATCTGGATGGACAACATGGCGATCCTCAAGGACTCACCCAATGCCTACACCGCGCACGTCTTCATCGACTTCCTGATGCGCCCCGAGCTGGCGGCGCAGAACGCTGGCTACATCGGCTATCTGACGCCCAATGCTGCCGCCATCGAGCTGCTGCCCGAGACGATCAGGGCGCTGTATGCCGAGGGGTTTGCGCCCGACGAGCAGGTGAAGCAGCGCCTCGAGTGGATGGTGCGCGATGAGCAATCGACGGTCTTCACCGAGCTGTGGACGGCCGTCAAGGGGCAGTGACGCGGCCCGGTCACGGTGGGGATGCTGGCGTCGTCGCAGCTCGCGGCACGACGCCAGCGACCGGTTCGTCAGGTGCGCGGCGCGCCGTCGGCCGGTGGCTCATCGGCGGCCGGCACCTCGGCGGGCGATACCACCTCAGCGGACACTGTGGCTGCCGGGCCATCGGCGGGTGGTGCGGCCGCAGTCGCACGCTGCCCATCGAGTTCGGTCACGATATCGCGCAGCCGCGCGTTGATCTGCGCCAGCCCGCCGGCGATCGCGTCCTGGACGTCCTGGACGATCTTGTGATCGACGGCCTGGCTGAATGCCTGTCGGCTACGCTCGCCAACCTCGGCGACCCGTGGGTCGTGGCACGCGCTGTCGACGCTGGTACGCAGGTGGTCGGCCAGATCGCGCGTACCGCGCTCGATCTCGCGGCGCAGCTGCTGGGTACGCTCGCTCTCGAGAAACGCACGGAAGGTCGCGCCGACCTGCGTGACCAGCTCGCGCAGCTCGCGCTCGAGGTCGGCAGGGTTGGCATGCGCCTGGGAACCGGTCGGTTCGGCGTTGTGCGGCGCATCGGCCGGATTGGTGGTACTCATGATCTTCCTCCAGCATGGATGTCAGCGGCGATGTGGCGGCCGCCAGGCCGTCAGATGAACCGGCGATCCGTGATCGCCCAACGATGGGACGCTGTGGCAGCACGCCGGGTTGCGTGTGTCGGTAGCAATTTCGCAGCCGGAGGTACGGCCATTTCCCCTGCTGCTGCGTAGTCTACACCGGAAGGGTGACGCGTGCTGCGGCACCAGCAACACAAGGACGATGATGAAAATCTACACTCGCACCGGCGACCAGGGCATGACCGGACTCTGGGGCGGCCTGCGCGTCCGCAAAGATGCCCTGCGCGTCGACGTCTACGGCACCGTCGACGAATGTAACGCGGCGATTGGTACCGCACGCGCGGCGGCCGCCGACCGCGAGCTCGATGATACGCTGGCGCACCTGCAGAACCTGCTGTTCGTCCTGGGGGCCGACCTCGCGACGCCCGGCGAGGCGACCAACATCCCGCGCGTCAGCGCCGACGACATCACCGCGCTGGAGCAGCTGATCGACCGTCATGAAGCCGAGCTGACCCCGCTGCGTCAGTTCATTCTGCCGGGCGGCACGATGGCCGCCGCGCAGCTGCACCTGGCGCGCACCATCTGCCGGCGTGCCGAACGCCTCGCGGTGGCACTCGACGCCGGCGAACCGCTCGGCCCGGCGGTGGTGATCGTCCTGAACCGGCTCTCCGACCTGCTGTTCGTCTTGGCGCGCGTCGCCAACGCGCGCGCCGGCAGCGCCGACGTGCCGTGGCAGAATCCGCGGGTGAGCGGCTGAGATCGTGCCAGCGCACGGCAGTCGGCGTCAGCCGGGCACAGTCGCCCGACAACTGACGCCGGACGCCCCGCGCTGTGCGCTCACGACGGCGCCATTGATCGTGATCACGCACTCAGCCGCCACCCCGTCAGCGGCGCGGATCTCGAGCGACAGCGAGCGCCCCGGACGGGCGCGAAAACCGTAGACCCACGGCCCGTCGATCGCCTGGGTCACATCGAACCCAAGATCGTTGAGAAAGCGCACCTCGCGGATGCCGCTGCCGGCGATGCGGTACTCGACCCGCGCGCTGCGCGGCGTCAGCGTCGGCGCCGTCGAGTAGGGCAGCAGCGCCAGGCCAGCGGCGGTGAACGCCAGGACGACGATCGCCATCACGATGAGCGTGACGCGGACGCCGCGGCGCTGCCGCGTCAGAAACGGATTGGGAGACTGGTTCACGCGATTGCTCCCGCGGGACGAGCCCGCGACGCGATCCGCCGCGCCGGATCGATCTCACCCACGATCAGCCTGCGGCGTGATCGGCACCAGCCAGGTCGCGGCGCCAAACGGCGCATCGTGCAGCGTCACCACCAGCGTCGAAGCGTTCGGATCGATCGCCCGGCCGATGCTCGCCGTCGCGGCGCCGAACATGCCGGGGGGCACCATCAGCAGCGGCACGCCGGCAGCCTCCTGCACCACATAGGTGTTGCCGAGCGAATCGCGAATGCTCACCGATTCGTTGGTCAGCGGCAGGCTGAGCACCTCGTCGGTGCTGTGGTTGCGCAGGCTCCAGCGCAGCGTGATCATGCCATCGCAAAAGCTGACTTCGTCGAGGGAGATGATGACCATCGCATCGGCGATGACGCCATCGGCATCGCCGACATCGCGCCAGACGCCATCATCGTCACGGCTGCGCCCGATCGCCTGGAAGCCACTCCAGACACACTCCTGCGTCGCGATGGGGTCGATGCCGCCAGCGGGCAGGCTGGTGCTCACGACCAGCGATGGGGCATCGATCGACACTGGCGCAGCCGGCTGCAGCGCACTCCAGCCGAT
>JAGWYG010000027.1 GCA_018969485.1 Chloroflexota bacterium | reverse complement strand
CTCGGCCACCGGTGCCAACTCGGCGCGCCCGACCACCGCAAACAGTGCGATCGGGTCGATCGCCGAGACGGCGGCGCGCCCCTGCCCGTCGGCGTACACGACGACGTTGCAGGGCAGCAGCAGGCCGAGCTCCGGCTCGGCTGCCAGCGCCTGGTGTGCCAGCGGCGGGTTGCAGGCGCCCAGGATGGCGTAGGGCGCGCGCTCGATGCCGAGCTTCGCGCGCAGCGTCGCCTGGACATCGATGGTGACCAGAATGCCGAACCCTTGCTCGTGCAACCGCTCGGTGACCGCTTCGGTCGCTGCGGTCAGATCAAGCGATGTGTGCCGCTGGTAGCCATAGGCATGGCGATGGATTGCAGTCATGGGGTGTCTTCTCTGGTGGGCATCTCATGGCTGGGGGCCGGCTCACGGCCGGCGCGGAATCCCTCAGCCAACCGGCCCGCAATTCGGCGAGGTGCTGCCGCGCCCGGTGGTGTTGCCGGTGGCAAACGTCGAGAAGGCCCGGTTCACGCTGGCGCTCTGGCAGCGCGGGCAGACGACGGCGGGCGCTTCGCTGGTGCGAACCAGTTTCTCGAAGCGTTCGCCGCACTGCTGACAGACGTACTCGTAGAGTGGCATTGCGCACATCCTCCTGCGCTCGATGGATGACCTGCACACGTCTGATGCTGGCCGACGCGTCGGGGTTACTGCGCGGCCTGCAGGCACTCTGCGCGCACGCCGGTGTGCGGTGGGCGCTGGCGCACGCACGCTGTGGTAACCGACCGTCGGCCAGCGGCATCTCATCGATGCAGCGGCTCGCGGCATGGGCCGCCAGGCTGCGTTGATTGGCACCGAAGATGATCGGGGAGGCTCACATGCGGCGGACGATTCTGGTGTTGGTGGTGGCGCTGGCCGCCGGGCTGGCGGCGTGTGGCGCGCCGACGGCCGACAGGTTTGCCACGATCAGCGTGGCCGACCTGAAGCAGCGGCTCGACCGGGGCGACGCGCTGCTGGTGCTCGATGTGCGCACGCCCGAGGAATATGCCCGGGACGGACATATCGCCGGATCGACGCTCATTCCGTTGCAGGAGCTCGCGCAGCGCATGCACGAACTGCCGCGTGACACGCCGATCGCCTGCTTCTGCCGCTCCGGCAACCGCAGCCAGACGGCCTGCAATCAGCTGGCGCAGGCTGGCTTCGCCGACCTGGTGAACGTCGCGGGTGGCATTGGCGCCTGGCGCGGCGCGGGGTATCCGGTGGAATGAACCGCCACCCGGCGGGCATGGCGATGCGGCCGGGCCGACCGCATCGCCACATCGACCCGCTGGATCAGAAGCGGCTCCAGAGGTACTGGTTGGTCACTTCGTGGTGGAACTGGATCTCGGCACGCTTGATCAGCGTCCCCAGCCTGCGCGGGCAGCGATCCGCCACCGTCTCCTTCAGGTCGGCCAACTTGCCCCTGATGTCGTCGCCGAACAGCTCGCCGACCAGCGCGCTGCCGCGGAACGTCGCGATCGCATCGTAGATGTTGTCGGGCAGCGTCGTCTCGCTCTGACGCACATCGGTCGTCGGCAGCGGGCCCTCGAGGCCGGTGCGCACCAGGCCGTACACCGCCATGTGCGGGTGGGCATCAGGGGCGATCGAGCGCACCTCGATGCGCGCGGTGCGCCGGTTGGCGTACGGGATGCGGATCATCGAGCTACGGTCGATCGGCGACGCCTTGATCTGGTTCGGCGCCTCGTAGTGCGGATCGAGCCGGCGATACGCGTTGACGCTCGCATTCAGCAGCAGACACAGGTCCAGCCCGCTGTTGAGGATGCGATCGACGAACGACCAGGCGAAGTCCGACAGGCCGTCCTGGCCGGCGGCATCGTGGAACAGGTTGGTATCACCCTGCGAGATCGACATGTTGGTGTGCATGCCGTTGCCGTTCACGCCGGTGACCGGCTTGGGCAGGAAGCTGGCGGTCATGTCGAGCCGGCTCGCGACCTGGCGGCAGATCAGCTTGTACAGCAGGATCTGGTCGGCGGCGACGTTGGCCTCGCAGTAGCTGTAGTTCATCTCGAACTGCGACGGCGCGACCTCGGGGTGATCCTTTTCGTTGGCGAAGCCCATCGCCCGCTGTACCTCGGCGGCGGTGTCGATGAAGTGCCGCAGCGGATCGCTGGGCAGCGAGTGGTAGTAGCCGGTGGTGCTGACGAACTCGAAGGCGCCGGTGTCGCGGTAGGCCTGCTCGGCGTAGCGCCCCTTGAACAGGAACCCTTCGATCTCGTTCGCCAGGTTTACGGTGTAGCCGTGCTGCTCATACAGCCGCCGGGTGTATGCCTTGAGCTGGGCGCGCATGTCGCCGCCGTACGGGCTGCCGTCGCGCTCGAGCACATCGCCGAACACCAGCACCTTGCCCGGGCCGAACACGTCGGCGGGCAGCCAGTAGAATGCCGCCCAGTCGATCGCGAGCCGCAGATCCGACTCGGCGATCGCCGAGAAGCCACGGATCGACGAGCCGTCGAACGTCAGGTTGTCGGCCGAGCCCAGCAGGAACTTCTTGTCGTAGTCGAGCATGTGCAGCCGGCCCTCGAGGTCGGTGAAGCACACGGTGACGGCCTTGATGCGCTTCTCGTCGTTCAGGTAGCGCATGCGCTCTTCCTGGATCTGGTCGGCCGGCACTCGTGCCAGGCGCTGGGCCTTGGCGGCGAGGTTGAACTCCTCGAGCTGGTCGTACGGAATCTCGAGGAAATCGCGCAATGTCGCAGTCATCGTGATGTGCATCCTTCTCTGCTGTGTGCCGCCCTGGGCACCGCGTCGCGCTCACAGTGTATCATGCGGGCAGTGCGACGGGCAGCCGCAATCTATCCGAACCGCACTGCGTCGTGTCTGTCGATTCTGTACAAACCGTCGGGTCAGGAGGGATGATGCTCTTCATCGGGACGGAGGCCGGGCTGCTGGTCTGGGACGGGCTGTCGCCGGCGCTGCCGCGCATGATCCTGGCGGATCGGCGCGTCGAGGCGCTGGAGGCGCTCGACGCGGCGACGCTGGTGGTGGGGTGTGGTGCAGACGGTGGCTGGATGAGCTTTGATGGTGGCGCAAGCTGGCAGGTGGCGCCGCGGGTGCCACAGCCGCCCGGCGTGCGCGTCGTGCAGCGCCAGGGCCTGCGCGCCGTCGCGCTGCCGCGGCTGTCCGGCGCGACGGCCTATGCGGCGCTGGAGGGGCGTGTGCCGGCGTTGCTCGGCGCTGGTGCGGCGGGCGCGCAGCTGTTCCGCAGCGAGGATGGCGGCATCCACTGGCAGGCGGCGCGCATGCCGGCCGAACGGATCGGCGCCGTCACGTGCCTGGCGCCGTCGGGCGATGATCCGGCTGCGGCGTGGGCTGGTACCGCCGACGGCATGCTGCTGCAGACGCGCGATGCCGGCCGCTCGTGGGCGCTGGCGTGGCGCGGTGGCGCACCGGTGCTGGTGCTGGCGGCAGCACCCGGCTGATGCCCCGGCGCCGTGGCAGAGGCACGACCGCGCATGCCGATGCGGCGCGGATCGATGCGATCACGTGCCTGGCGCCGTCGGGCGATGATCCGTCCACAGCATGGGCTGGCAGCACCGACGGCGTGCTGCTGCAGACGCGCGATGCCGGCCGCTCGTGGGCGCTGGCGTGACGCGGTGGCGCACCGGTGCTGGTGCTGGCGGCAGCGCCCGGCTGATGCCCCGGCGCCGTGGCAGAGGCACGACCGCGCATGCCGATGCGGCGCGGATCGTGCCCCCGCGTGCGTGCGGCCGGCGATCGGCTGCTCAGTCGTCATCGCCCTCGGCGGTACGTCGCGGCCGCCCGCCACCCTCGTCGCCGAAGGTCGCCACCAGGCCGGCGATCAGCGCCTGACGCTCGGCGGGGCTGAGCGCCGCCTCGGCATGCAGCGGCAGATAGAACCACGGCGGCATCTCGCCCTCGCGCACCGTGTCGGCCGCCTCGTCGGCGTCCTGTGCGCCGCGGCCCCATTCCGACACGTTGAGCTTCTCGCGGCCCTCGGCCACATCGCGGGCGATCAGCCACGACGCCGGCGCCACCGCCGTATACCACGGCCAGCGCGTCTCGTTGCTGTGGCAGTCGGCGCAGGCCCGCATGAACAGCGCACGGGTGCCGGGCGAATCCCACGCGGGCTCGGCGAGCACGGGCGGGTTGGCCTGCGCCCGGCCATATGGCATGAGTTGGATGGCCACCAGCACCAACGCCGCGCCGAGCGCGAGGCGTACTCGATTGTGGTGCAATGCCGCACGAATCAGGGACATCAGGGTGCTCCTCTCCGGGTTGCGCACCGGGCATTCCCGGTGCCGCCCACATGCTCGCCGATGTTGGTTGGAAGCGGATGGGAATCGCGCCGGCTGCGGCCCATGATCCTGCAATGATCACCGACGCCGCGCATGCCCTATAATAGCGGCATGGGGAGAGCATTCACGACACCGCGTGCCACCTGGCTGGCGCTGCTGGTCGCCATCGGCACGGCGGCACTGATCTGGCTGGCGCCGCGCCCGGCGCACGGACTGGCGCTGCCGGCCGGCGCCGAGGCGCCGTTCATCGCCCAGGGCGAGACTGCTGCGGTGCGCAACATGTTCGGCTTCTACGAGGCCGAATCGGCCGCCGGCACGACATTCCGCTGGACCGATGGCGTCGCCAGCCTGCTGGTGCGCGCCGGCCAGCGCTTCGGCGCGCCAGTGCGCCTGACGCTGCGCCTGTGCGGCTGCCGCCCCGACGGCACGCCGGTCGTCACCACGCTGGAGATCGACCGGGCGCTGCGTGTGACGCTGGCGGCGCCGGCGCAGTGGCGGCGCCTCGAGGTGCTGGTGCCGCCGCGCGACACGCCGCATGCGCCGGATCTGCTGGTGTGGCTCGCCAGCGGGCAGACGCCCGATCTGGCCAGTCCGCGCGTGCTCGGCATCGCCTACGGCGGGCTGTGGCTCACCGGTATGGCACCCGCGCGCTCGCCGGCGGGCGCATGGCTGGCGACGCTGGCGGTGCTCGCGGGGTGCGCCTGGCTGCTCGGGCGCGGCCAGCCGCAGCGCGCGGCCGGCTTCGCGCTGGCAGCCTGCGCCGGCGTGATCGCGCTGCTGCTGCTGGGCGCACCACACCGCCTGACGCTCGAGGCGCGCATTGCGCTGCTGGTCGTGGCCTGCTGGCTCGCCGCGCTCGTCGAGCCAGGGCGCTGGCGCATGCTCGTGCCGCTGCTCGCCGGCGCCAGCCTGGTCGCCGCCATCGAATGGCTCGGCGTGTGGACCATCGACGACGCGTATATTTCATTCCGCTACGCCGCCAACGCCCTCGCCGGCCATGGCCTGGTCTATAATCCGGGCGAGCGCGTCGAGGGCTACACCAACTTCCTGTGGGTTGTGCTGTTCATTCCGGTGCTGGCGGCCGGGCTGCCGCCGACGGGCGCCGGCCTGGTGCTGACGGCGCTGGCGTCACTGGTGACGCTGGCGCTGACGTACCGCGCCGCGGCGCACACGTGGGGGCCGCTGGCGGCGGCCGGCGCCGCGGCCGCGCTGGTGTCGAGCGTGGCGTTCGTCGTGTGGACGGCCCGGGGCAGCGGCATGGAGACGGCGCTGTTCACCATGCTGGTGCTGGCGGGCGTGGTGCTGGCGGGCGCAGCGCGGCCGGCGTCGGCGGGGGCCGTGCTGGCGCTGGCCGCGCTGACCCGCCCCGAGGGCGTGCTGGTGGCCGGCCTGACCGGGCTGGTGCTGCTGGCGCCACACCTGCGGCGGCGCGACTGGCGCGGCGCACTCGGCGCGGCGGCACCGCTGGCGCTGGCGGCGCTGGCGATCTTCGGGCCGTACTACCTGGCGCGCTTCGCCTACTACGGCTATCCGCTGCCCAATACCTTCTACGCCAAGGTGGGCGCGACCGGCGCGCAGGTATGGCGTGGGCTGGAATATGCCGCCGCGTTCGCGGCGCTGCTCGGGCCGTGGTGGCTGATTGTGGCGGCGGGCGCGGCCTGCTGGTGGTGGCGCGGGCGCGCCACGCCGGCCCCGCTCACCCGGCTCAGCCTGGTGATCGTGGTGGCCTACAGCGGGTACATCATCGCCGTCGGCGGCGACCACTTCCCGCGCTATCGCTTCTTCGCGCCGCTCACGCCGCTGCTGGCGCTGCTCGCCGGCGCCGCGCTGCAGCAGATCGCCGCGCTGCGCGCCGGCCGGGTGCTCGCCAGCCTCGGTATCGCGCTGCTGCTGCTCGCCGCGCTGCCCCAGCAGGTCGGCGCGCGCTCGCTCGCCGGCGGCAACGGCATCTGGAGCGAGCAGAGCGTCGTCGACAAGAACCGCGAGATCGGCCTGTGGATCCGCGCCAACACCGCGCCGGGCACGCTCGTCGCCACCGGGATCGCCGGCGCGCTGGCCTACTACGCCGAGCGGCCAGTGCTCGACATGCTCGGTCTGAACGACCTGCACATCGCCCACCTGGACGTCGACACCATGGGCCAGGGCGTCGCCGGCTCCGAGAAGTCGGATCGGGAGTACGTCCTGGCGCGGCGGCCGGCGATCATCCCGTTCAACTCGGCCGGCGGGCTGATCGGCTGGGCGCCCTTCGACGCCGCCTACGAGCGGGTCGTCGTCCGCGGCCCCGAGGGCCACGCGCTGGTATTGTACCTGCGGCGCGACGCCGCACCCTGACGGCTCAGGGCGCGCGCACGCCGAGCGTCACGCCATCGCCGCGCGCGATCAGCTCGCCGGTGCGCGGCACCGAACTGACCACCACGCCCGGGCCATAGCGCTCGCACAGCGCGCCGAGCTTGTCGCAGCCCTGGTAGTCGCTGTACGACACGAACAGCCCGAGCTGTTCGATGAGCGCACGCGCGTCTGCCTCGGGCAGGCCGGTCACCTCGGGCATGCGCACCTTGTCGCCCAGGCTGACGTACAGCGTCACCACATCGCCGCGGCGCAGCGTCGCCCCGGCTTCGGGCGCCGTGCGAAAGACGAACCCTTCGCTCATCGCGTCGCTGGCCTCGATCACCTGGACGTTCAGGTCCATGCCGCGCAGCTGGAAATCGGCATCCTGCACGCGCATTGTCACCACCGACGGCAGCGTGAGCTGTTCCGGCCCCAGGCTCACCACATAGGTCACCGGCAGCGTCGCATCGATCACCCCCCCCGGCGGCGGAAACTGGTCGATGACGACGCCCTCGGCCACGGCCTCATCGTAGCGTGGCGGATCCGCCAGCGCCCGGATGCCGCTGGCATCGAGCACCGTCAGCGCGTCGCGTTCATCGCGGCCGATCAGCGACGGCATGCGTTGCAGCGTCACCGTGGGCGCGCTGGTGGGCGTGCTGTCCGGCGTCGCCGTCGGCAGGACCATCGTCGGCACGGCCGGGCGTGGTGCGCCGCTGAACGCGAACAGGCCGTCGAAGACGCCGCTGACGAACAGGTACACCAGCGCCAGCACGACGCCGAGCACGATCAGGCCCAGCGCCAGCAGGCCGAAATCGCGCACCGCGCCACCCGCCGGCAGCGGAGCCGCCGCCGCCGCGCTGCGCGGTGCCGGCAGCGGCGTGCGGGGCGTCGGTGGAATGCGCACCGTCGGCCGGCTCGCGGCCGGAGTGCGGATGGGCGTCATCGCACGGACGGCGCTGCCATCACGGTCGCCGCCGCGCAGCGAGCGCAGCGCGCGGGCAAATTCACGCGCCGACGCCGGCCGATCCTCGGGATCCTTGGCCATCGCCATCAGCACCAGCGCCTCGATCGCCGGCGGGATACGCTCGTCGACGCTGCGCAGCGGTGGCGGTGCCGCGCTGACATGCTGCATCGCGACCGCGACCGCCGTATCGCCATGGAACGGCAGTTGCCCCGTGAGCAGTTCGAACAGCGTCACCCCCAGCGAGTACAGGTCGGTCTGTGGCGCGACTGGCAAGCCGCGCGCCTGCTCCGGCGAGATGTAATCGGCCGTGCCGAAGATTGTGTCGGTGTTCGAGTTCGACGTCAGGCTCTTGGCGATGCCGAAGTCGGCCAGTTTGACCGTGCCGTCGCGCGCCAGCATGATGTTCTGCGGCTTGACATCGCGATGGACCATATCGCTCCGATGCGCCGCCTCGAGGGCATCTGCCGCCGCCGCCGTGATATCGAGTGCCTGGTCGAGCGACAGCCGACCGCCGCGGGTGATGACGGTCTTGAGATCATCGCCGTCGATGTACTCCATGACGATGTAGTGGACGTCACCATCCTGGCCGACGTCATAGACATCGACGATCGCGGGATGATGCAGGCGCGCCGCAGCCTGCGCCTCGTGGTGGAAGCGCCGGAGAAAGCTGCCGTCGGTGGCGTACTGGGCATGCAACATCTTGATCGCAACGCGCCGACCGAGGCGCAGGTCCTGGCCCAGGAAGACGCGCGCCATGCCGCCATCGCCGAGTGGCTGATCGATGCGGTAGCGTTGATTGAGGACTCGACCCTGCATGGAGTTCCCGCCTGCGTGCTGGTGATCCGCCGAGACATGTGCCGCGTCGCGCTGCGGCATGGAGCCTCAGCGCCACACCTGCACCGCCGGATGGATGTCGGGCGCCGGCGCGTCGTCGAGCCGGTGTTCGAGCAGCGCCAGATTGACGACGTCCTCGCGGTTGTATTCCAGCAAGGCCGCCAGCGCCTGCTCGTCGCCGTTGGTATCGTACTCATGCCACAATCGCGGAGCATCGCGCCCGGTCAGGCCTGTGCTGCGGCGCGTGATGCCGAATTGCTGCTCGATCTGCTTCAGGCCACCGCGCACCCCGCGCCGACGGCAACGCACCATCAGGTCGTCGTGGGCGAAGTCGGTGGTCAGGTCGATCGCCAGCCGCCGCCGCAGCCACAGCAGATCAAACCCCGCACCGTTGAACGTCACGACCGTCCCGACACCGGCGAGCGCGTCATAGATGGCGACGTCGGTGACGGCCGGGCCGCAGAACTGCAGCGTGCCGCAGTCGTGACGATAGATGCCGACGACGGTGATCGACCATTCGAACGTCATCTCGATGTCGAGGTAGGCGCGCGCTCCGCTCATGGATCCATTATGGCATAATGGCGACCGAACGGCAAGCGTGGCACGCGCGGGTTGTGGCGCAGTTGGCGCTGGCGGCGCGCTGCTGTGGCATGTGCGCCTGTTCCACCACGCATCCGGCAGGATGATCATGCGGGCATGATGCGCGAAAGGACTACACGATGAACCAGGTCGTGATCGATGCCGGCTGGGAGGTGCGCCGCGCCGATGCGCTCGACGCGCTGCCGGCGATCTGGGGCAGCGATGCCGGCTGGCTGCCGGCGACGGTGCCGGGCGTGGTGCACCAGGATCTGCTGCGCCACGGCCTGATCCCCGATCCGTTCTTCGGCCTGAATGAGACAGCCGTGCAGTGGGTCGGTGAGGCCGACTGGATCTACCGCTGCCGCGTGATGCTGGCGCCGCCGGCGGCGGGTGAGCGCACCGTGCTGTGCTGCGACGGGCTGGATACCATCGCCGACATCTGGCTGAACGACACGTGGCTGGGCCGCAGCGAGAACATGTTCGTGCCGTGGCGGTGTGATGTCACGGACGTGGCGCGGCCGGGCGAGAACCTGCTGGTGATCCGCTTCGCATCGGCGTGGCAGCATGGCAGGGCGCGCGAGGCGCAGCATGGCACCCATCCGGTGTGGAACGGCGACGCCAGCCGGGTACATGTGCGCAAGGCGCAGTACCACTACGGCTGGGACTGGGGCCCGGTGCTGCTGACGAGCGGCCCATGGCTGCCGGTGCGCATCGAGCGCGCGCGCGGCCGGATCGCCGAGGTGCACCTGCCGGTGACGCTGGCAGACGATCACGCGACGGCGACGGTGGCGCCGGCGCTGCGCGTCACGGGCGCGGTGGCCGTGGTGCGGCTGGCGATCCATGATCCGGCCGGCGCGCTGGTGACGGCGGCCGAACTGCGGCCGGACCAGGGGTTGGCGACGGCGCGGCTGGAGCTGGCGCGGCCGGCGCTGTGGTGGCCGGCGGGGTATGGCGCGCAGGCCCGCTACACGGTGGTGCTGACGGCGTGCGCCGCTGATGGCAGTGTGCTGGAGCGGCTGGAGCGACGCATCGGCATCCGTGCGCTGCGGCTGATCCAGGCGCCGCTCGCCGCCGAGCCGGGCAGCAGCTTCGTGTTCTGCGTCAACGGCGTCGAGATCTTCTGTGGCGGGGCGAACTGGATTCCGGCCGACTCGCTGCTGCCGCGCATCACGCCGGCGCGCTATCGGGCGTGGGTCGAGCATGCGGTGACGCTCAACATGGTGATGCTGCGCGTGTGGGGCGGCGGCATCTACGAACACGACGCGTTCTACGAGGCCTGTGATGACCTCGGCGTGCTGGTGTGGCAGGATTTCATGTTCGGCTGCGGTATCTACCCGGCAGACGACGCCTTTCGCATGCTGGTGCGGGCCGAGGCGGAGGCCCAGGTGCGTCGGCTGCGCGATCGGCCGTGCCTGGCGCTGTGGTGTGGCAACAACGAGGATTATCAGATCGCCGAGTCGATCGGTGCCTATGATGCGGCACAGCCGCCCGATGCGGCGGGGCGCTTCCCGGCACGGGTGCTCTACGAGCAGGATCTGCCGGCGATAGTGGCACAGCTCGATCCGGCCCGGCCGTACTGGCCGGGCAGCCCGTACGCCGGGCACACCACCGCCGATGGCACGGTGGGCGATCGGCACGTATGGGACGTATGGCACGGCGTGATGGCGCCCTATCAGGCGTATCCCCACTATGCCGGCCGGTTTGTCAGCGAGTTTGGCATGCAGGCGCTGCCGGCGCGCGCGACGATCGAGGCGTTCACCGTGCCGGACGAACGCTTCCCGCAGAGCCGCACCCTCGATCACCACAACAAGGCTGCGGGCGGCCCGATGCGCCTGATGGCGTATCTCGTCGACAACCTCCGGGTGCCCGCCGATCTCGACGGCATGATCTACGCGACGCAGGTCATCCAGGCCGAGGCGCTGGCGGCGGCGTATGGCGGCTGGCGCCGCCGCTGGGGTGCGCCCGGCCGGCGCAGCACCGCGGGGGCGCTGGTCTGGCAGCTCAACGATTGCTGGCCGGTCACGAGCTGGGCGATCACGGACTACTGGCTGCGGCCCAAACTGGCGTGCGCCGCGGTGGCGCGGGCGCTGGCGCCGGTCGCCCTCGGCGTAGTGCACGAGGGCGCGTCGGCCGCGCGCTACTGGGCGGTCAACGGCACGCCGGCGCCGGTGTCTGGCGTGCTGGAACTGCGGCGCTGGAGCCTGGCGGGCGCGCTGCGTGGCAGCCTGCGCGTCGCGGTGACGCTCGGCCCGAACCAGGCCTGCGAGCTCGGCGGCGTCGCGTGCGCCGACGATGATGTCGTGGCGCTGCGCCTGCTGGTCGCCGGGCAGGTGGTGGCGCGCGCGGCGGCGTGGCCCGAACCGTTCAAGTACCTGCACCTGCACGATCCGGTGCTCACGCTCGAGCGCTGCGATGCCGCGACCGTCCGCGTGTGGGCGGCCTGCCCGGCCAGGGGGGTGTGGCTCGCTGCCGGCGATGATGTGCGCTGGGGCGAGCAGTACCTCGACGTCTTCCCCGACGATCCCTGGCTGGTGCCGGTCGCCGGGCTGGGCGACCGCGTGCCGCAGGTGCGCTCGCTCTACGATGTGCAGCGGGGCTGAGCGCCGGGCACGGGCCACCCACGGGTGACCGGCGCCACGGCAGGCCTGATGGCGCGGATCAGGGGCGCGGCGGCGCGGGCGCCTCGCTGCGTACCGCCCGCGCCCGCTGGTACAGATCCACATAGCGCCGGGCGCTCGCCGCCCACGAGTGGTCCAGCGCCATGGCGCGCACCATCAGTTGCTGCCAGACGCTGCGGTAGCGGAATGCCTCGATGGCCCGCACGACGGCGGCATACAGTGCCATCGCATCGTACGCCGTGAACGCAAAGCCATTGCCGTCGCCGGTGCCCGGATCGAAATCGCGCACCGTATCGGCCAGGCCGCCGGTGGCGCGCACGATCGGGATGGCGCCATAGCGTAGGGCGATCATCTGGCTGAGGCCACACGGCTCGCGGCGCGACGGCATGAGGAACATGTCGGAGCCGGCGTAGACCGCCCGCGACAGCGGCGCGTTGAACGTGAAGAACACCGCCAGCTGACGCGGAAATCGCGCGCGCAGCTCGATCAGCCGCTCGTGATAGCGCTGTTCGCCGGTGCCCGAGATCACCAGTTGCACATCATGGTTGCGCAGCAGCGGATCGAGCACCTGACAGATCAGATCGAAGCCCTTCTGGTCGGACAGCCGCGCAATGCAGCCGATCACCGGCGTCGCGCGGCGCTCGGGCAGCCGCGCTGTCCGCTGCAGCTCCGCCTTGCAGGCCAGCCGGCCCTCGAGCCGGTTCCGGTCGTAGCGCATCGCGATCGCACCGTCGGTCGCCGGATCGTACAGTTCGGTGTCGATGCCGTTGAGCACACCATACAGCCGGTCGCGTCGATCGCGCAGCATCGGATCGAGACCCTCGCCGAATTCGGGCTGCAGGATCTCGCTGGCATACGTCTCGCTGACGGTGTTGATGACATCGGCGAAGTGGATGCCGCGCGCCATCAGATCGACCACATCGTTGAGATGGGGCGTGTCGGGATGCGCCAGAAACCCGTACTCATCGACGCCGGCGATCTCGAGCACCCGATGGCCGAACACGCCCTGATACGCCAGATTGTGGATGGTATAGACACATGCGACGTCGCGGAAGAACGGATCATCGCGGTAGATCGTCTTGAGCCAGTTCGGAATGATCGCCGTCTGCCAGTCGTGGCAATGAATCACGTCCGGTCGCCAGCCGAGCTGCCGGATGCCCTCGAGAATCGCGCGGCAGAAGAAGATGAAGCGGTCCGCATCGTCTTCATACATGTAGATGCCGTCGCGCTGATAGAAGTATTCATTCTCGACCATATACACCGGGATGACGTCATCACCGGCGGCGATCTGGGTCGTCACCAGCGCCGCATCGATCAGTTGGTCATCGAGCGGCACCGGAAACGGGCCGAGCAGCGGTTCAAGCTGGAAGCGCTCGCTGGCGATGCGCGAGTAGTGCGGGATGGCGACCCGCACATCGTGGCCGAGGCCGCGCAGCGCCTTGGGCAGCGCGCCAACCACGTCGGCCAGCCCGCCGGTCTTGGCGAACGGCACCATCTCGGCAGCGACGACGAGCACCGCGAGGCGATCATTCATACACGCGCTGCGCCGCGCCCGGGCCGTCCCAGCGCAGCGTCTCGTTCAGTGGCAGATCCGTGTCTGCGCCGATGACCCATGCCATGCCGCACCTCCTGCTGCGTGACAGTATACACTAGAAGACGGCGCCGTCCTTGATCAATGTATCGACTAGTGCGCCGAGCTCATCGTAAAGATCATCTATCCCATCGAGTGTGAAATTGAGATCTGCTGCCAGTGCCTCGATCCTGTCAAGCAATGGATACGGAGTATACGCTTTGCGCAGAAATGCACCGTCAGTCATCATTTGCATCAGCGCAATATACGCATCACTGACTGCTGGCTCTTCGTAGTCTGAGCTCCACGTGTTGCTGTTCGGATCGTAGTAGATCCGCACGCCATCCGCACCGTCGTCCCAAGTCAGAGTCAGTCGTGGCAAAGTCATTGATAACTCCCTGGGTCTGCCAGCACATCGATGCAGAACTTCACCCACTCTGGATCTTCGCAGGCGAACGACGTTTGAGCTCTTTCGCCTGGAAGGTAGCCCGCAAACATGCTCAGCACTTCGCTGAGTCCTACTTTCTGGTAGTCGTTGCCAATGCATCCCCACCTGATTCCGGCTACCGCCACGATCGGGCTCACCGCGCCACCGGAGCATTGGGCGCCAGTGCCGCGACGGCCCGCCGGGCGACATCGGCCGGGCTGCCGCTGGCATCGACGCGCCGCAACACGCCGCGCGCCCCGTAGTGGGCCAGCAGGGGCGCCGTCTGGGCGCGATACACGGCCAGCCGCTGCAACACCACCTCGGGGCGGTCGTCGTCGCGATGCACCGCGACGCCACCGCGCTCCTGACAGCGCAGCATGCTGGCGAGATCATCGATGTGCACCGGAAACGGCTCGCCGGCGCCCTCGCAGATGCGCCGGCCGCCCAGACGCCTGATGACTTCGTCATCGTCGACCTCGAGCGCCAGCACCGCATCGAGATCACGGCCAAAATCGGCCAGCATCACATCAAGGCCCAGCGCCTGGCGCATCGTGCGCGGATAGCCGTCGAGCAGCACACCCTGCGCCGGATCAAGCGCCTCGATGCCGGCACGCAGCACCCGGTCCATCAGCGAATCGGGCGCCAGATCGCCATGCGCTAACGCGCCAGCCACGGCGCGACCGATCCGGCTGCGGGCCTTGATCTCGGCGCGCAGCCGCTGCCCGGTCGAGATCAGGACCAGTGGCCGTGCGGCGACCAGCGCCTCGGCGATCGTGCTCTTGCCGGCGCCGGGCGGGCCGATCAGGACGATCTCGAGCGATCGTCGTGCCATGTCCTGGGCCATGTCTGCTCCCCGTTCCTCCGTCATCGCACCCGGCGCCGCTGCCGGACACCATTATAATACCCTGAGTCGCAGGCCGCCGATGCCGCGGGCGCTGCTGGCGACGATGTGAAAGGAATCGTGACCAATGACGCTCTACCGTGAGAAAGCTGCCCAGGCGACCGCGCTGCTCGCCGAGGTCGATCTCGACTGCTGGCTGACGTTCGCCCGCGAGACGGTCGTCTCGCCCGATCCCGGCGTCGAGATGGCGATCGGCGTCGATGTGACCTGGAACTCGGCGTTCCTGTTCTTCCGCGATGGACGGCGCGTCGCCATCGTCGGCCGCTATGATGTGCCCGACGTGCGTCTCTCGGGAATCTTCGACGAGGTCATCGGCTATGACGAGGGCCTGCGGGCATCGCTGGTGGCCACGCTCGAGCGGCACGATCCGCAGCACATCGGTCTGAACTACAGCGTCCACGACAAGACGGCCGACGGCCTGACGCACGGGATGTGGCGGTTGCTGCAGGAATTGCTCGACGGCACGCCGTACCCGGCGCGCTTCACCAGCGCCGAACGGCTGCTCGGCCGGCTGCGGGCGCGCAAGACGCCCGCCGAGGTGGCGCGCATCCGCGGCGCCATCACCGAGACCGAGGAGATCGTCGCGATGCTGGCGGCGCAGATCGTGCCGGGCGTGAGCGAGGCCGCGCTGGGGGCGTTCGTCCACGCGGAGTTTCATCGCCGCGGCCTGCCGTCGGCGTGGTCGTGGCAAGGCTGCCCGATCGTCAATAGCGGCCCGGAGTCCGATCCCGGCCATGCGGCACCGCGCGACGACATCCTGGTCGCGCCGGGGCATCTGGTGCATGTGGATCTGGGGGTGCGCCGCGAGGGGTACTGCTCGGACATCCAGCGCATGTGGTATGTGCGCCGCCCCGGCGAGCAGCAGCCGCCGGCCGAGATCGAGCGGGCGTTTGCGGTGGTGCTGCAGGCGATCGATGCGGGGGCAGCGGCCCTGCGCCCCGGCGTGCGGGGCTTCGAGGTCGATGCGGTCGCGCGCGAGGTAATCGTCGAGGGTGGCTTCGAGGAGTATCGCCACGCCTTCGGCCATGGGCTGGGCCGCGCGTGCCACGACGGTGGCCCGCTGCTGGGGCCGCGCTGGGAACGCTACGGCAACACTCCGGACATGCAGGTCGAGGTCGGCCATGTCTACACGCTCGAGCTCGGCGTGGTGACGAGCGCCGGGTACCTGGGCCTCGAGGAGGACGTGCTGGTCACCGAGGATGGCTGCGTGTTCCTGTCGACGCAGCAGCGTACGCTCGGGCTGGTGTGATGCGTGCGCGGCGCGCGGCACTGCACCTGCGCCATGCCCTGCGCCGCGGTGGCCTGTGAGGCGGCCGGCCGGCGCGCATCCGCTGGTGCTCGCCACCGTGTTCGGCGATATGCTCGGCTATGGCATCGTCACGCCATTGCTGCCGCTGCAGGCGCAGGCGGCCGGTGCGACGCCGTTGCACGTCGGCGGGTTGCTGGCGGGCTATGCCGCGCTGCAGGCGGTGTGCGGCCCGCTGATCGCCCGCTGGTCGGATCGGGCTGGCCGGCGGCCGGCGCTGCTGCTGTGTCTGGCGGGGAGCGCCGCCGGCTATCTGACGCTGGCGTTCGCCGACAGCCTGGCGCTGATCGGGCTGGCGCTGCTGCTCGACGCGGTCACTGGCGCCAATTTCAGCGTCGCCCAGGCGTATCTGGCCGACACCACGCCGGCCGAACGGCGCGCCCGGCGCTTCGGCCTGGCCACAGCCGCCTATGGCATCGGGCTGGTCTGCGGGCCATGGCTCACCAGCCTGGCGGGCGTATGGGGGGCTGCTGCGCCGCTGCTGCTGGCCGCCGGCCTGGCGATGCTCAACCTGGTGCTGGTCGCGGTGCTGCTCCCCGAGCCGGTCCACGGCGCGCGCCCGCCGGCGCTGGCGGCTGGCGCGCCGCCGCGCGGGATCGCCCGACTGCTGCTGGTGATCTTTCTGGTGAACATCGCCTTCAATGGCCTCCAGGCGATCGTTCCGCTGGTGAGCCAGCAGCGCTTCGGCTGGGGCATCGTCGAAAATGGCCGGTTCTACGGCTTCGTCGCCGTCGTCGCGCTGCTGACCCAGGTGCTGCTGGTGCCGTTGCTGGGCCGCTGGCGCGACGATGACTGGCTGACGCGCGCCGGATGCGCGATCGCAGCCCTCGGCCTGGCGGCCATGGGGCTCGCGCCCGGTCTGCTGGCCGGCTCTGTCGCCGCGGCACTGACGGCGCTCGGCGTCAACCTCGCGATCGTCGGCCTGACCAGCCGCATCGCGGCGGCGGGTGGCGCGCAGCATCACGGCCAGACGATGGGCACGCTGCAGTGGGTGCTGAATGCTGCGCTGGTCGTCGGGCCGCTCGGCGCCGGCGCGCTGCTGGATCGCGCCGGCCCGAGCGCGCCGTTCACCGGTGGCGCACTGGTGGCGCTGCTGGCGCTGTGTATCGCCCTGCGCCGCCCGCGCGCCGGTACACACGGCGGCACGCAGGTGGGAGCGGGCTCACACGAAGACACGAAGGCACGCAGGGCCGGGGGCGGGGGGCGGGAGACGGGCTCACACGAAGACACGAAGACACGAAGGGGTGGGGGCGAAGGCACGTAGGGCCGGGAGACGGGCTCACACGAAGACACGAAGACACGAAGGGGCGAAGGCACGGGGGGACGGGAGACGGGCTCACACGAAGACACGAAGACACGAAGGGGCGGGCCTACACGCCCCGCCTGACGCCCGCGGGCGGCACTGCGCCGCGACGGACCCCGCTCCCGTGCGCACGGGAGCGGGGCCGGCGGTGAGGGCGTGGCCGCGCGCCCTCGCGTGCCGACGTCCGGCGTCTGGCGACGCCGGAAGCGTCGATGTGGCCGGCGGCGGGCAGGCGCCGCGTCAGCGGAGCAGCGCCGCCGCATCGAAGTCCGAGCCGTTCGGCTGTTGCGCCAGCCACGCGCGGGCCTTGTCTGCCGCGCCCTGCCACTCGGCGTGGCGCGCCGCATAGCTGCGCTGCAGCACCGCCAGCGCCAGTGCCGTCGCTACCACCGCCTCGCCGTACCTGCGCGCCGCCGCACGGGTGGTCGATGCGTGCTTCGTGTGCGCCAGCAGCAGCCGGCTCAGCATGAACGAACCATCGAACTCCTGGGTTGCCAGCAACTGCAGCACGTCATCGGCCGACGGCTTCGCCGCCTGGGCGCCCGGGCGCGGCCGTGGCGCCGCCGGACTCGCGGGCGGCGGCGGCGCATACGCCGCATCCGAATCCGGCGGGCTGTACATCACGAAGGCCTGCCGCAGATCGGGCAACGCGCCGGTTGGTGGCGCCATCCGGGCGGATGACCGCACGGGCGCGCTCGCCACCATCATCGCGCCGACGCCGCGGTGATACCGACCTCCGGCGTCCTGGTCGCCCCAGCCGCTGGTCAGGGCGATCGGGATGCGGCGCAATTCGGCCTGCTGCGTGGTGCGATCGCTGCCCGTGCGCTCCTCGATGGCCACGAAACTGGTCTCGGCGCTGAGCAGCCCATAGCGCATCGCCAGCGCGCGAATGCCCTCGCGCCGGGCGTCCGCCGGCCTGGCGCGCTGGTTGCTGCCGCGGCGCGGCTCCGGCACCCGCTCTTCGTCGAGGTCGCGGATCATCTCGCGCGCCCACATCAGCGGAATGGGCCCGGCGCTGGCCGCCGCCGCCAGATCGAGCGGCACCGACCACTGCCGCTCGTCGGCGTGCAGCGTCAGCTGGCCGGCGCTGCCGCCGCGCACCCGCCCGCGGACGACGAGCGCATCGCCGGCGAAGAGCGGCGGAACTGCATGCGGCGCCTGTTCGACGTCGAGACCGCCCCAGTCGATGCGTACGCGATCGAACAGCACGCTGCCGATGCGGTTGAACATGCGCAGCACCTTGGGCTCGATGCGCTCGCCCGGCGTGATGAACTCGGCCGCGCCACGGGTGGCATCGGCCACGCCGCGCACCAGGCTGGCGCTGGAGCCGGCGCCGATGCCGAAGCTGAACACGCGGTTGCGCGCCTGATTGGCGCGGCACAGCGCGATCACCGCGGACTCGTTCGACACCTGGCCGTCAGTCAGCAGCAGGATATCGCGCACCGGTGCCCCCGGCGTCGCCGCGAACACGTGCCGCAGCGGCGCCAGCACCTCGGTGCCGCCCAGTTCGGCATCGGTCGCGGCGGCGTACGCCAGCGCCTCGGCAAAGCTGGCCGCGGTGTAGCTGCGGGGCGCCGGCCACAGGCTGGTGTAGCTCGAGCCGAAGCGCACGATGTTGAGCGTATCGCCCTCGCGCATCTGCCGGATGCACAGATCCATCGCACGACGCGCCTCGGCGATCGAGCTGCCTCCCATCGAGCCGGAGCAGTCGACGATGAAGATCACCTCGCGTGCGCTGCGTGCAGCCGCGTCGAGCCCGTCGGGCAGGAACGTCACCTGCACCACCGGCGTGCCGGATGTGTCGCGCGATACCAGCGCCATCGGTTGCTGCTGTGCCGCCGGCTCGATCAGGATCACCACGTCGCGATCCAGCGCGACCTGCGCGCTGCTCAGCGTGATCCGCGCCGTCGCACCGTCGAGCGTGATCGACAGCGCGTGGCCGGGCGATTCGATGCGGCGGATCGGCGTGCCGAGGGCGACGTCGATCGCCAGCGTCAGGCCGTAGGGCACGTGCAGCGCGACCGGCGGGCTGACCCGCTGCTGGTCGGCGAGCTGTGCCGCATCGGTGCCGGCCGGGTGGTAGCGCGGCGAGATGGTGGTGGGCAGCGCGAAGCGCAGCGCCTGGCCCTCGCGGCTCAGCGGCGCGACATACTCGAGCTCGATCGCGATCGTCTGGCCGGGATTGAGGTTGCCGATCGAGGCCGTGAAGATGTTGGCGCGCTCCTGCTCGAGCAGCATCGCCCCGGCACCGCGCTGCATCGCCTCGTCGTATTCGGCAAAGGCCTCCTCGCGCGGGCGCACCTGTGCGACGATCAGCCGGTCGCCGATCCGCGCACGAAAGCCACACACGGCCGCCTGGTCGTCGAGTGGAAAGACATACACCGCCTCGATCGGTACCGACTCGGCATTGGTGTACTGCTGCGCGACCGTCACGGTGGCGCAGACGCCATCGATGCGCGCCTGGACTGCCACACCCTGCAATGCGACCGTGACGGCCTGGCCGGCTGCCGTCTGTGCGATGAGCCCCGTGGCGCTCTCGGTCATCTGCCTCTCCTTGGTTTGTGCGCTGATGCAACGACACGCCGCTGCTACCCTCATAGTATAGCGGGTGGCGTGCACGAATAGGGTCATGTGCTCGTGGCAATTCCGCGATGGCGTTGATGATTGGCCTCGGACGTACCCGCTCCCGGTCTCGCGCCCTTGCTTGACAGCGCCAACGCCGGCGCGTATGGTGACGCATGCAGTGACGCATGCAGTCAGGGGGAGGAATGCGATGACCGATGACGAACTGCTTCGCCGGTACAACTACGATGCGTTCGTGAAAGCCAACTGGCAGCCGTGGATGCAATTCGACGCCAGCCCGCCGCTCGGCGCCGCGGCGCCCGACTTCCCGCTGTGGCCGCTGGCCGGCGGCACGACGACGCTGAGCGCCGTCTGGTCGGCGCACACCTACACCATCGTCGAGTTTGGCAGCTTCACCTGACCGTACTGCGGGATGGCGGCGCCATCCATGAACCAGTTGGCCGAGCGGGTCGCCGCACGCGATGTGGCGTCGGTGTTCGTATACACCTACGAGGCGCATCCGGGCGAGCACTATCCCCACCTCACCTCGATGGAGCAGAAGTATCGTCATGCCGCCGATCTGCGCGACCGGCTCGGCGTGACCCGGCCGATCCTGCTCGATGCGCTCGACGGCGCGTGCCACCGGGCATACGGCTCCATGCCCAACATGACCTGGATCTTCGCGCGCAGCGGCATCCCGATCTACAAATCGGACTGGACTGACGCGCACAGCGTGGCGAATGCGATCGACTACTTCCTCGACGTGAGCGAGCGGCGGCGCAACCGCGAGCGGCTGGCGCCATTCCGCGTCGAGCGCCTCGACTACCGCAACCAGGATCGCGTCGCCTTCTACCAGGGGCTTGAGCGCAGTGGCCCGAAGGCCGTCGACGAGTTCCGCGCCGAGTTTCCCGAGTGAGGCCATGCGCCGGGGCTGCCGTGCTCCGGCGCGTCGCCCCGTGTGCCTCCGACGTGCCGGTCTGCGGCGGCGCGCTGCGCCACGATCATGCGGCTGGCTGATCGCCCGATCCTTCGGGAAGCGCGCCGTTCCGCCAGCCAGGGCTGCCACAGCAGCCCAGGACGTTCATGCCGGCCGGTGGTCGGTCAGCCTTGGGCTCTTCCCGGCAGAGGCTTGACACCGTATGATCGCGCTGCTATAGTTGCGGAGCATGCCTGCTTTCACTGGATCGAACAATTATGAGCCATGATGGGTCTCATCACCGATAAGGCGCCGGCAGCGGCTGTGCTGGCAGCGGTCACGCCTGCCAGGAGCATGGCCACGATGTGCATCAGCAGGGCAGTGGGCGACATCGATCCATGATGGGACCAGGGCACAGTCGTTGACATGCACAAGACAGTGCAGCACCGGTCGTCAGCTTACATCGATTCGGCGACCATCCGTCACCTGGTGTGACGATGATCAGCAGCATCACAGCGGTCGGCACCGCACGAGTGATGAGGAGGTATGAGCCAGATACCCACCCGGCCCGGCGCGGGTGGGCGCAACAGACGAAACCGACGCCGTGCCGGTAGATCTGCGACAGATGCCCATGTGATCACATCACGAAGGAGCGATGAACCCATGGCCAACCAACTCAGCCGCCGTGACTTCCTGCGGATGATGGCCTTCACCTCCGTCGGCGCCGCGCTGGCCGCCTGCGGTGGTACGCCGGCTGCGCCCGCCGAGGCACCAGCCGCCGAGGCGCCGGCCGAAGCGCCGGCCGAAGCACCTGCCGAAGCACCAACCGCCGCACCTGCCGAGGCGCCAACCGCTGCCCCCGAGCCTGCCGCCACCGGCAAGACAGTGCAGTGGTGGTTCGCCTGGGGCAACCTCGGCGCCGCCGTCGACAAGATGGTCGAGCAGCCCGACTTCAAGGAGATGATGGGCGACAACGTCCTCGAGTACAAGGCGTCGGTCAACGGCGAGGCCATCCTGACGGCGCTCGCCGGCGGCACGCCCCCCGACGGCGGCTCGAACTTCGACTACCCCAACCTGTGGGCGCGTGGCGCGGTCATCCCGGTCGACGACCAGGTCGCCGTCAGTTCGCTGATCAAGCAGGATGACATGATCGAGGCGCTCTGGCAGAGCTCGTTCTACGATGGCAAGATGATCGGCGTCCCCGGCATCGAGAGCTTCATCTGGTGGGGCCTCAACTACAACGCCAAGGCCGTCGAGGACGCCGGGCTGGACCCGGACAGCCCGCCGCTGACCTGGGAGGACGCGCTGGTCTGGCATCAGGCGCTGACCCAGTTCGACGATGCCGGCAACCTCAAGCAGTTCGGCCTCGATCCGTACGATGCCATGGCCGGCGAAGCCGACTTCGGCATCCAGTCGTTTGGTGGCTTCAACTGGTGGGACGAGTCGGCGCGCCAGATCAATCTCAACACCGAGACGACGGCGCAGTGGCTCGAGACCTGTGGCGAGTTCATCAAGCTGATCGGCCCCGACAAGCTCTCGGGCCTGCGTCAGGACCAGACGATCGGCGGTGGCTGGGGCACCTCGTTCAATGCCGGCATCCAGACGATGATCATGGAAGGCTACTGGCATCCGGGCGAGACGCAGATCCAGCAGCCGGACATCGCGCAGTACAATCGCTCGACGTGGGCGCCGGTGCCGGCGAGCCGGGCGGGCAAGAAGATCATGGCGACCGGTGCGCACTTCGTGCAGCTGTTCAAGGACGCCAAGAACACGCCCGAGATGTTCAAGGTGGCCGAGTATCTGCACACCAACACTGCGCTCGACATCCTGTTCAAGGAAGTCGGCTGGATCACCGGCAAGCTCTCGTGGCTGAAGACGGTCGATCCGAACGCGTACCCCGGCCTGAAGTTCTATATCGATGCACCGTCGCAGGTGGACGAGTGGATCGTCGGCCGCCGCTGCCCGATCCACTGGTTCATCAACACCCAGAAGGCCGAACTGGCCGAGCAGGTGTATCGTGGCAACATGACGGGCGCCGACGCCGCGGCCGAGCTGCAGAGCCGCGCCGAGGCCGAGTGGGCGGCCCAGGGCCTGAGCTAGCCCGCAACCCGCCGGGGAATCTCCCCGGCCCGACGCTGGGGGAGCGCCAGCCGGCCGCTCCCCCGGCGCCGCATTGGCCACGCCGCACCCGAGCGAATCGAGGAGGATCATGCAATCATCCCGAGCATCGGCGCTCCCGTGGGCCAGGCTGTCCAGCCGCGATCGACGTGGCCTGATCACCGGGCTGCTGTTCATCTCGCCGTGGCTGATCGGCTTCCTGGCGCTGACGATCTATCCGCTGATCTACTCGTTCTATGTCAGCCTGACACGCTATGACCTGTTGCGCCCGCCGGTCTTCATCGGGATGGCGAACTACGTCGAGTTGTTCACGAAGGACGCCCAGTTCTGGAAGGTGGTCTACAACACCATCTTCTATGTGATCTTCAGCGTGCCGCTGTCGCTCGGCTTTTCGTTCCTGGTGGCCAACCTGCTCAATGCCCGCATCGTCGGCCGCTCGTTCTTCCGGGCAGTGATGTACATTCCGGCGATTGTCCCGGGCATCTGCACCGCGATGGTCTGGCTGTTCCTGCTGAACATCCAGTATGGCGCGATCAATGGCCTGCTGCAATCATTTGGCCTGCCGTCGGTGCCGTTCCTGTCGAATCCTGACCTGGCGAAACCGAGCCTGATCATGGTGGCGGTATGGGCGACCGGCAATGCGGTGGTCGTCTTCCTGGCCGGCCTGCAGGACGTGCCGCGCTCGCTCTACGAGGCGGCGACGGTCGATGGTGCGAACGGCTGGCAGCAGTTTCGCAACATCACCATCCCGATGAGCACGCCGGTGATCCTCTATAACCTGGTGATCGGCTTCATCGGCGCATTCCAGGAGTTCACTTCGGCGTACCTGATCTTCGGCGTGAACGGCGGCCCGCTCAATTCGGCGCTGCTGTACTCGCCATTCCTGTACCAGAACGCGTTCCAGTATCTGCGCATGGGCAAGGCCTCGGCGCTCGCCTGGCTGCTGTTCATCGTCGTGGTGATCGGCACGATGATGCTGTTCCGCTCGTCGGCACGCTGGGTGTATTACGGGGGTGAGAAGTGAGCGCCATCGCGACCCCGCCAGCCACACCCCGGCGCCGGGCGGCGCTCACGCCGCGCGAACTGCTCGTCGAGGTGCTGAAGTACACGGTACTGCTGGTGCTGACCGTCACCTGGTTGTTTCCGTTCTACTGGATGTTCACCTCGGCGATCAAGGACGATCCGCAGGTGTATACCATTCCGCCGGTGCTGATCCCGAATCCGGCGTACTGGAATAACTTCGCGGATGCCTGGGGCAAAAACAACTTCAACCTGTTCGCCGTCAATTCGGTGTTCCTCTATGCGTTGCCCGCGACGGCATTGACGGTGATCTCGTCGGCGCTGGTGGCCTACGGCTTCGCCCGGGTGCGCTGGCCAGGCCGCGATATCATGTTCTATATCTGCCTGATCACCATCATGCTGCCGTGGCAGGTGACGATGGTGCCGCTGTTCATCACGTTCAAGAGCCTGGGTTGGCTGAACTCGTATCTGCCGCTGGTGGTGCCGAATGCCTTCGGCAGTGCGTTCTTCATCTTCATGATGCGGCAATTCTTCATGACGATCCCCGAGGAACTGGCCGATGCGGCGCGCATCGACGGCGCCGGCGAGTTCGGCATCTTCGTGCGGGTGATCCTGCCGCTCACCGTCCCGGCGCTGGCAGTCGTGGCGCTGTTCCGCTTCCTGTGGGCCTGGAACGATTTCCTCGGGCCGCTGATCTACATCAACGAGCAGGACCTGTACCCGCTGGCGCTCGGCATCAACCGGCTGCGGGCGAACATCAGCGCGACGGGGACGAACGCGCTGGCGTATCCGTATCTGATGGCGGTGAGTACGATCGTGGTCTCGCCGATCCTGCTGCTGTTCTTCATGGCGCAGCGCACGTTCATCGAGGGCATCTCGGTGACCGGAATCAAGGGCTGATGGCGGGGTGGCGCCGCGGCCCCGGCGCGAGCGTGGGCCGACGGCACGACGGGGGAGGTGGACGGTTGCGATCGATGGCCCTCGGCACTACCCTCGTGGGGCTGCTGGTGCTGGCGGCGTGCGCTGCTGCGCCGGCCGCCGCCCCGCCGCCCGCCGCCCCGCTGGCGGTAACGCATACCGCCCGCGATCTGGCGCCGCCTTCGGCCTGCGAGGGGCGCTTCGTCGCCCACCCCCTGGGCGTGACCACCGGCGCGCGCATGCGCGAGATCGCCACGTATGCCAGCAACGGCGCCGGGTTGGCGGCGGGCGATCTCGATGGTGATGGCCGGCTGGATCTGGTGCTCGCGAGCATCGATCGCGAGGCGACCATCCTGTGGAACGATGGCGGGCTGCGCGTTGTGCCGCAGCCGCTCGAGGCGCGGTTCACCCGCGCGGTGACGGTAGTCGATGTCGATGGCGATGGGGCGCTCGACATCACCTTCAGCCACCGCGGCCGTGCTGCGCCATCGCTATGGCGCAACCTCGGCGCGCGCCGGTTTGCCGCGGCGCCGCTGCCCGGCGTCGACAGCTACGCCTATGCGCTCGCCTGGGCCGATCTGCAGGGCGATGGGGCGCTGGATCTGGTGACGGGCGCCTACGATGCGGAGTTGAAGAACTTCGGCCTGACGCCGGACGAGCTACGCGTGGCGGGCGGCGTGACGCTCTACGAGCAGCGCGATGGCGCGTTCGTCGGGCACCGGCTCGCCGACCGCGCCGAGGCGCTGGCGATCGGCCTGATGGACCTCGACGACGACGCCCGGCCCGACGTGTGGGTCGGCAACGACTTCGCCGTGCCGGATGCGTGCTGGGTGCGGCAGGGCGCTGCCTGGCGCCCCGATTACCCCTTCGCCCAGACATCGCACAGCACCATGAGCATCGACTGGGGCGATCTGGCGAACGATGGCCGCATGGCGCTGTTCACCACCGACATGAACCCCGGCGATGTCTCGGTCGAGGTGCTGGCGCAGTGGCTGCCGGTGATCAGCACGCTCGAGGAGAAGCACGGCCCGTTCGACCCGCAGATCATGGCCAACACCCTGCAGGTGCGCGACTGGCGCGGCGCCTGGCAGAACGAGGCCGCGCGCCGCGGCGTGGACGCCACCGGCTGGAGTTGGAGCGGGCGGTTCGGCGATCTGGACAACGATGGCTTCCTCGATCTGTACGTGGTCAATGGCATGATCGCCAGCAATCTGTTCGGCTATCTCCCCGGTGGCGAACTGGTCGAGGCGAACCGGGCATTCCGCAATCGCGGCGACGGCACGTTCGCCGCCGCGCCGGAGTGGGGCCTCGGCGACACGGCGAGCGGCCGCGGCATGCTGCCGGCCGACATGGATGGCGACGGCGATCTTGATGTGGTGGTGAACAACCTGCGTGGTCAGGCAGTCCTGTTCGAGAACCGGCTGTGCGGCGGCGCGGGGCTGGCGGTCGATCTGCGCTGGCCCGGCTCGCCGAACCCCTATGCCATCGGCGCGCGCCTCGAGCTCGTGACGAGCGCCGGAACCCTGCGCCGCGACGTGCGCGTGAGCAGCGGCTACCTGAGCGGCGACGCGCCACGGGTCCACTTTGGCGTACCGGCCGGCGCCACGCTCGAGCGGCTGGTGATCCGCTACCCCGACGGAGCAGTCGCGGACGTGCGCGACCTGCGCCCGCACACCCTGATCGAGGTGCTTCGATGACGACCGCTGACCGTCCATTCCGTCTTGCTCCGCTGCTGGCCCTGCTGCATCCCGGCCGGCTGGCCTGGCCGGCGGCGATCGCGCTGGTGATCGGCCTGATCCTGGGCTGGGGCGGCTTTCTGGTCCTCGGGCTGCCGCGCTGGGCGATCACGGCGATCGTGCTGCTGGTGCTGCTGCCGGTCGGCATCCTGAAGTGGCGCGACGATCTCCGGCGCCACGGCTTCACCATCATGATGCTCAGCATCCTGCTGATCACCCAGGGGGTTCACACCATCGAGCACCTGATGCAGTTCGCCCAGTACTACATCCAGCTCCTGCCGGCGCGGCAGGCGAATGGGCTGCTGTCGCCGGCCAACGCCGAGTGGGTCCACTTCGTGTGGAACTGGTCGGTGCTGCTGGTGGTGCTGGTGCTGCTGCGCGGCGGAGTGCGCAACCCGCCGGCGATCGCGCTGCTGGTGGTGGCCGGCGCGCACGCCATCGAACACACCTACACCTTCGTGCGCTACCTGCAGGTGCTGTCAGAGCTGCGCGAACTGGAGGTGCTGCGCGTCACCGCCCAGGGGCTGCCCGGCATCATCGGCCGCGACGGCTGGCTGGCGCGCAGCCCGCTGACGCAGGGGACGTTCCTCTGCACGCTGCCGGGCATCACGACGGCGATGCGGCTCGATGTGCACTTCTGGTGGAACATCATCGAGACGACGCTGCTGCTGGGCGCGGCGACGTGGTTCCTCGGCGGCCATCCGCCGACGCTGGTGCCGTCGTGGTGGCGCGCCAGGGAATGGTGGGGGGCACGCCGCGCCCGCCAGGGCACGGGCGCGTCAGTCGGCTGACGCCAGCGGGTGGCCCGGGGCGCCGGCGCGCTCCCGGGCGCTGCGCCGGTAGGCCGTCGGACTCTGGCCATACCAGGCGCGGAACTGGCGCGCGAAGTAGAACGCCGAGGAGAACCCGACCTCGCCGGCGATCTCGCCGATGCTGCGCGGCGTGAGCTCGAGCAGCCGCGCGGCATGGCGCATCCGGAGCTTGAGGTGCATGCGCGTGATCGGCTCGCCGACCTGGGCGCGGAACAGGTGCGCCAGCCGCGAGGGCGATGTCGCGACCGCGCTGGCGAGCGCCGCCACGCTCAGCGGGTCGGCCAGGCTGGCACCCAGCCGCTCGAGCGTCGCCGCCACGCGCGGATCGAGCTGGCGGTCGGCCTGGGCGGCGCGTCGACTCAGCAGGATGAGCAACTCCTCGAGTGCGTTGAGCGCCAGCTCTTCGTGAAGGACGCCGCCGCGCTGGCTGTCGTGGACGAGCCGCGTGATGGCGCCTTCGATGCGCTGCCATGCGCTGCCGCTGCTGTGCTGGTGGTGCAGCCCCGGCGCCGTGGCGGGCAGGCTGAGCCAGGAGGACCAGCCGGGGCGTGGCGTGAAGTGCGCCCAGGAGAACTCCCAGCGGTCGTCTGCGGTGGCGTAGTCGTGCGGCGTGCCGGGCGCCAGCACGACGACGTCGCCGGCGTGGCACTCGCATGCGGCAGCGGCGTGGCGGTAGCGCCCGGCGCCGGCATGCGTCACGGTGATCAGCCAGTCGTGTGTGCCGCGCGGCCGGCGTACCTGGTAGTCGGCGGCGCACGTGTAGCGCCCGGCGATCAGTGTGCCGGGTGGTGGGGCTTCGGTGATAGCAGGATCGTGCACCAGGATGGTGGCTGTGCGCATGGCTCCCCCGGAACATGCCGAACGGCTGTCAGGCGGGCGCGCCGGCCGGCCGGGCTGCGCCACGCGCATGGCTGCCGCACAGTTCGCCGGCACGCGCTGCGCGACGACGGGTCGTTCGGCATGCCGGCATCGTGTGCTGCCGGCCCTTCTGGCCCTGCCGGCTCGCGGGCGCCCATCAGCGCAGCAGCGGCATGGTTCAGGCGCGCATTGTAGCAGCATGTGGCGTTGCGCGCCCGGTCGGCGTAGTGCAGCGTCGCCACGCTGACAGCAGGATCGTGCATGAACATGGCGACCACACGCATGGATCGCGCGGCTGCATGTGATAGCGTGGATGGCAGCGCACGGCCACCCGCGTGGCGCCGCGCCCGATCGACGAGCAGAAAGTGACGCACCGATGAATCTTGCCGGAGCATGGTCGTTCGCCCTCGATCCAGCCGATGTCGGCGTGGACGCACGCTGGTTCGCCGGCCCGCTGCGCGACCAGATCGCCCTGCCCGGCTCGCTGCAGGAGCAGGGATACGGCGATGACATCTCGGTCGATACCGCGTGGACCGGCAGCATCCAGGACCGTCGTTGGTTCACGGCGCCCGAGTACGCCCGCTATCGCACCCCCGGCCAGGTGAAGCTGCCGTTCTGGCTGCAGCCCGTCCGACACTACTGCGGTGCGGCGTGGTACCAGCGCACCATCAGCATTCCACCCGAGTGGCACGGCCGACGGGTGACCCTGTGGCTCGAGCGGGTCCACTGGAGCAGCCGCGCCTGGATCGACGGCCGCGAGCTGACGGCATGGCGCGGCACCAATGCCAGCCTGTCGGTGCCGCATGTCTACGAGCTCGATGCCGGCACCACGGGCGACGTCACGCTGACGCTGCGCATCGACAACCGCCTGCTGGTCGACGTCGGCCCGAACGCCCACAGCGTCTCGGATCACACCCAGACCAACTGGAACGGCGTGGTCGGCGGGATCGAGTTGCGCGCCGGGGCGTGGCTCTGGCTCGACGACGTGCAGTGCTTCCCCGACAGCGCGGCGCGTGCGGTCGACGTCGAGCTCTGCCTCGGCGGCGCGGCCAGCGCGCATCCGATCACGCTGATGCTGCAGGCCCGCGCCCCGGGGGCGCCGGCGCCGGCGCCGCTGCACATCGACCTGCCCGCCGGCACCACGCGCACGCGTGTGCGCTACGGGCTCGGGGCCGCCGCGCCATTGTGGGATGAGTTCAGTCCGGTGCTCCACACGCTCGAGATTCGGCTGGCCGCCGGCGATGCCCACGATGTGTGCACCACCACCTTTGGCCTGCGCGACGTACGCGCCCGCCACAGCCAGATCACCATCAACGACCGGCCGATCTTCCTGCGTGGCACGCTGGAGTGCGCCATCTTCCCGCACACCGGCTACCCGCCCACCGACGTGGCCGAGTGGCGCCGGCTGTTCGGCATCGTCCAGGCGCACGGGCTGAATCATGTGCGCTTCCACTCCTGGTGCCCGCCCGACGCCGCGTTCACCGCCGCCGACCAGCTTGGCGTCTACCTGCAGGTCGAATGCGCCGCCTGGGCCAACCAGGGAGCGACCGTCGGCGATGGCCGGCCGCTGGATGCCTGGCTCTACGACGAGGGGCACCGCATCATCGCGGCATATGGCAACCACCCCTCGTTCATCCTGATGACCTATGGCAACGAGCCGGCGGGCGCACACCACCGCGAGTATCTCGTCGCCTGGGTGCGCTACTGGAAGCACCACGAGCCACGGCGGCTGCACACCTCCGGCGCCGGCTGGCCCGCCATCCCCGAGAACGACTACCACAACATCCCCGAGCCGCGTGTGCAGCGCTGGGGCGAGGAGCTGCGCTCACGCATCAATGCCCTGCCACCCGAAACCCTCAGCGACTACCGCGAGTACGTGACGCGCCTCGCCAAGCCGATCATCAGCCACGAGATCGGCCAGTGGTGCGTCTTCCCCGATCTGGACGAAATCGGGCAGTACACCGGTGTGCTGCGGGCGCGTAACATGGAGATCGTCCGCGACACCCTGGCAGCCAATCACATGGGCGACCAGGCCCACGACTTCCTGCTCGCCTCGGGGGCGCTCCAGACGCTGTGCTACAAGGAAGACATCGAGTCGGCGCTGCGCACGCCCGGCTTCGCCGGCTTCCAGCTGCTCGACCTGCACGACTTCCCCGGCCAGGGCACGGCGCTGGTCGGCGTGCTGAATGCGTTCTGGGGGCAGAAGGGCTACGTCACGCCGGCCCAGTTCCGGCGCTTCTGCGATGCCACGGTGCCGCTCGCACGGCTGGCGCGCCGCTGGTGGTGCAGCGACGAGCCGATCGCCGCCGAGATCGACGTCGCGCACTACGGCCCGACGGCGCTCCCGGCAGCCGCGGCACGCTGGTGGCTGCGCGACGCGGCCGGGCAGCCGCTTGCCGGGGGCACGCTGCACCCGTGCGACATCCCCAGCGGCGCCGTGACCCGCCTGGGGACGGTGGTGGTGGCGCCGCTCGCCTGTCGTACGGCCTGCAAGGTCACGCTGGTCGTCGAGGTCGGCGCGGCGACCAACGACTGGGACCTGTGGCTGTTCCCGCGCGTGGTCGATGCGGCACCGCCCGCCGGCGTGCTGGTGACCGACGACGTGGCGCAGGCCGAGGCGCAGCTCGCCGAGGGCGGCCGCGTGCTGCTGCTGCCCGATCCGCAGCGCGTCAGGGTCACCGCCGAGCTCGGCTTCTCCAGCGTGTTCTGGAACACGGCCTGGACGGTGCGCGACACCGGCGACGGCGCCGGTCAGGCGCCACACACGCTGGGACTGCTCTGCGATCCGGCGCACCCGGCGCTCGCGGCATTCCCCACCGAACGCCACAGCAACTGGCACTGGTGGGAGATCGTGCATGGCGCGGCCGCGATGACGCTCGACCATCTGCCACCGGCATTGCGCCCGATCGTCCAGCCGATCGACACGTGGTTCGAAAACCGCCGCCTGGCCCTGGTCTTCGAGGCGCGGGTGGGCGCGGGCCGGCTGATCGTGTGCTCGGCCGATCTCGCGCACGCGCTCGACCAGCGGGTCGTCGCGCGACAGCTGCGCCACAGCCTGCTGGCGTACCTGGCCAGCGACGCATGCCAGCCGGCGGCGGCGATCGATGTGGCCGCGCTGCGTGCGCTGTTCGTCTGAACCCATCGGCAGTCATCAGTCACGGGCAACGGGAGAGCATCGATGAGCGACGTCAGCGCATGGTCCGAGACCATCATCATTCCGACCTACGGTGTCGGCCAGCCCGACCCGAATCCGATGTTTCTCGACAAGCGCGTCTATCAGGGGAGCAGCGGGGCGGTGTACCCGCTGCCGGTGATCGAGCGCGTCGACGACGCGCCGCGCGACGTCGCCTACACCGCCGTGTTCCTCGAAAACGCCTGGCTGAAGGTCATGGTTCTGCCAGAGCTCGGCGGGCGCATCCAGATGGCGCTCGACAAGACCAATGGCTACCACTTCGTCTACTACAACCGGGTGATCAAACCAGCGCTGGTCGGCCTGAACGGGCCATGGATTTCGGGCGGCATCGAGTTCAACTGGCCGCAGCACCACCGCCCGACGACCTTCATGCCGCTGGACTGGTGGATCGAGCAGGAAGCCGATGGCGCCTGTGTGGTGTGGTGCGGCGAGATCGAGCCGATGCTGTACACGCGCGGCGTGCACGGCATCCGGCTGCGGCCGGACCGCGCCTGCCTCGAGGTCGATGTCCGCCTGAGCAACCGCACCAGCGTGCCCCAGACCTTCCTGTGGTGGGCCAATCCGGCGGTGCACGTCAGCGATGAGTACCAGTCGGTCTTCCCGCCCGACGTCCACGCGGTGATGGATCATGGCAAGCGCGATGTGTCGGCATTCCCCATCGCCACCGGCACCTACTACAAGGTGGACTACGCACCCGGCACCGACATCTCGCGCTACCGCAACATTCCGGTGCCGACGTCCTACATGGCCTATCACTCGGACTACGACTTCGTCGGCTGCTACGACCATGGCCTGCGGGCCGGCATGATGCATGTCGCCAATCACCACGTGGTGCCGGGCAAGAAGCAGTGGACCTGGGGCACCAGCGATTTCGGCGTGGCCTGGCAGCGACAGCTGACCGATGACGACGGGCCGTACATCGAGCTGATGTGTGGCGCCTACACCGACAACCAGCCCGACTTCGCCTGGCTGCATCCGGGTGAGGTGAAGCACTTCAGCCAGATCTTCATGCCATACAAGCTGATCGGCCCGGCGACCAACGCCAACCGCGATGCCGTCGTCAGGCTGGCGGTGCATGCCGGCGAGGCCGAGATCGGGGTGTACTCGAGCGCCGCGCGCACGCTGCGCGTCGAGGTCTGGCATGGCGCAGCGCGGCACTGGTCGCGCGAGGTGTCGCTCGATCCGGCCGGCGCGCTGTGCGAGACGGTGGCGCTGCCGGCCGACGCGCAGCCGCACGATGTGACGCTGCGGGTGTACGCCGGCGACGCCGAGGTGATCAGCAGCACGCCGCCCGTGCCCGGCGACGGCGCGATCCCGGCGCCGGCCATGCCGGCCCGCGCGCCCGCCGACATCGACAGCATCGAGGAGCTGTTCCTCAACGGGCTACACCTGGAGCAATACCGTCACGCGACGCGGGCGCCCGAACCCTACTACGAGGAGGGCCTGCGCCGCGACCCGGGCGACAGCCGCTGCAACACCGCGCTGGGCCTGCTGCTGCTGCGCCGCAGCCGGTTCGCCGAGGCCGTGCCGTTCTTCCGCCGCGCGGTCGAGCGCCTGACGCTGCGCAATCCCAACCCCGCCGACGGCGAGCCGTTCTACTACCTGGGGCTGGCGCTCGCGCTGCTGCGCCGCGACCGCGAGGCCGGCGATGCGCTGTACAAGGCGAGCTGGAACGCCGCCTGGCAGGCGCCGGCCTGCTTCGAGCTGGCGCGGCTGGCGGCGCGCGCCGGCCGGCTCGACGAGGCGCTCGCGCTGACAGAGCGCGCGCTCGAGGGGGCCGTGCGCCAGCAGCGCGCCCGGCATCTGCGGATCGCCCTGCTGCGGCGCCTCGGGCGCCACGCTGCGGCGGTGGCCGAGGCCCGGCAGGCGCTGGCGTTCGACGCCCTCGATCCTGCGGCGCTCTACGAGCTGCAGTGCCTCGGCGCGGCCGCCCCCGGGCGCCAGCGGCGCGGCGATGCCGGCAGCGCGATGGCGGTCGCGCTCGACTACGCCCATGCCGGCCTGTTCGCCGAGGCGCTCGATCTGCTCGGCACGGTGGCGCACGCCGACCCGCTGGCCGGCTATCTGCTCGGCTGGTGCCATGAGCTGGCTGGGGCGCCAGACGCCGCCCGCGCCTGCTGGCAGGCCGCCGCCGCGCTGCCGCCGGCACACTGCTTCCCCAATCTGCCCGAGAGCGCCCTGGCGCTCGAGGCCGCCCGGCAGCGCTGCCCCGACGACCCGCGCGCGCCGTACTACCTGGGCATCTTCTGGTACGCGCGGCGGAACTACCCGGCCGCGATCGCCTGCTGGGAAGCCGCCCGCGCGCTCGCACCGGGCTTCGCCACCGTGCACCGCAACCTCGGGCTGGCATACTTCAACCAGCTCGGCGATCACGCGCGGGCGCACGCCGCGTGGCTGCAGGCGCTGGCCTGTGATCCCGACGACGCGCGCGTGTTCTATGAATTCGACCAGCTGGAGAAACGCCTCGGGCGCGATCCTGCACAGCGCCTCGCCCGGCTGCAGGCGCATCCCGCGCTGGTCGCGCGCCGCGACGACCTCGTCATCGAACAGGTCAGCCTGCTCAATCGCTTCGACCGTCCCGCCGAGGCCTACACCCTGCTCATGAGCCGCACCTTCCACCCGTGGGAAGGCGGCGAAGGCAAGGTGACCGGCCAGTATGTCGCCAGCCTGGTGCAGCTGGCCCGCCACCGGCTGGCGCAGGGCGACGCCGCAGGCGCCATCGATGCGCTCGGGCGGGCCCAGGTGTACCCGCCCCAGCTCGGCGAGGGCAAGCTCCACGGCGCCCAGGAGAACCACATCTGGTATGAGCTCGGCCGGGCATACCAGGCATCCGGGCAGGCAGAGGCCGCGCGCACCGCCTTCGAGCGCGCCGCGATCGGCCTCAGCGAGCCGACGTCGGCGATGTACTATAATGATCAGCCGCCGGACATGCTGTTCTACCAGGGGCTGGCGGCGCAGCGCCTCGGCCGGCATGAGCAGGCGGTGCAGATCTTCGGGCGGCTGATCGCCTATGGGCAGACGCACATGGACGACGACGTGACGATCGACTATTTCGCCGTGTCGCTGCCCGACTTTCTGGTGTTCGATGACGACCCGCGCCGACGTCATCGCATCCACTGCGCCTACATGCTCGCGCTGGGGTCGCTGGGGCTGGAGCGGCGTGCCGCCGCCGAGCACTGGTTCGCGCAGGTGCTGCGCGATGATCCGGGCCATCTCGGCGCCGCGACCCACCAGCGCCTGTGCTGACGGAGAGAGAGGACCATGCCGACGCCACATGTTCTGCTCGGTGCCGAGGCCAGCGCGCGACTGCGCGACGGGATCGACCTCCTGGCGCGCCTGGTGAGCCTCTCGCTCGGCCCGCGCACTGGCGCGCTGGCCTTCGAGCGCGATGATCGACGCAAGAGCGCCGAGCTGCTCACGTCGAGCGCCACCATCGCCCGCCGCATGCTGGCCATCCCTGGCCGCGGCGCGACCGCCGGCGCCATGCTGCTGCGGCATGCGATCTGGCGTACCCACGAGCGCCTGGGCGACGGCGGTGCCACCACCGCCGCACTGACCCATGCGCTGCTACGCGCCGGTGCACGGCAGGTCGCCGCCGGGGCCAATCCGATGCTGCTGCGCCGCGGCATGCAGCAGGGCCTGGAGTTGGCCTGTGCGGCGCTCCAGGCCCAGGCGCGGCCGCTCGATACGCCCGAACGCCTCGGTGGCCTGGCGCATGCCGCCACCGGCGATCCGGCGCTCAGCCGCGTGTTGGGCGAGATCTTCGGCCGCCTGGGCCCCGAGGCGGTCATCCGCATCGAGGAGTACGCCGCCAGCTATATCGCCTTCACCGTGCTCGAGGGCACCGCATGGAGCGCCAGCATGGCCTCGCCGCTGTTCATCACCGACCAGGCGCGCCGTGCGACGCGGTTCCGCGACGCCCGGGTCCTCGTGACCGATCAGGTGATCGATCGGCCCACGCAGCTCATCCGGCTGCTCGAACAGGTCGTCGCCCGGCGTGCCGGGCCACTGCTGATCCTGGCCGAAGATGTCACCGGCCCGGCGCGCGCGCTGCTGCTGGCCAACCGCGACCGCGGCATCATCCAGGTGGTGGCGGCGCGCCCCGGCTGGGTCGGCGCCGAGCGCCGCGGCACCTACGAGGATGTCGCCCTGCTGACCAATGCCTATTTCTTCGCGAAGGACCGCGCCGATGTGCTCGACACCGCCGACCTGAGCGAGCTCGGCCACGCGCGCCTGGCCGAGGTCGATGCCGAGCGGCTGACGATCGTCGGCGGGGCCGGCGTTCCGGCGCAGATCGAGCTGCGGCGCCAGATGGTACGCCACCAGCTTGGCGCTGCGGCCGACGAGGAGTCGCGGCGGCGCGAGATCGAGCGGCTCGGTCGGCTGGCTGGCGGCGTCGGCGTGCTCAAACTGGGTGCGGCCAGCGATAGCGAGCGGCAGGTACGCAAGGAGTTGGCCGAGCGCTTCATCCGCTTCGTGCCCAGCGCCGCCGAGGAGGGCGTGGTGCCGGGCGGTGGTGCTGCCTACCTGGCCTGCCAGGCAGCGCTCGACGCCGCCTCTGCCGCCGGTGACGAAGTCGCCGCCGGCGTCGGGCTGGTGCGCAGCGCGCTCGAGGCGCCGATGGGCTGGCTGGTGCAGAATGCCGGCATGTCGGCACCCGTGGCGCTGGCCGAGGTGCGGCGCAATGGCCCCGGCTGGGGCATTGACGTGATGCACGAGACCTGCGTCGACATGTGGTCGGCCAATGTGCTCGATGCGGCCAAGGTGGCGCGGATCGCCCTCGAGAGCGCCGTGAGCGTCGCGGCGATGGCGCTCACCGCCGGCGCCGTGGTCCTGAAGCGCCGCCCGGTCTATTCGCGTACGCCGTGAGGGGCGAGAAGGGAGGAGCGAGAAGGGAGGAGCGAGAAGGGAGGAGCGAGAAGGGAGGAGCGAGAAGGGAGGAGCGAGAAGG
>JAGWYG010000026.1 GCA_018969485.1 Chloroflexota bacterium | reverse complement strand
TCGTATCTTCGTGTCTTCGTGTGATACTCACATCTTCGTATCTTCGTGTCTTCGTGTGATACTCACATCTTCGTATCTTCGTGTCTTCGTGTGATACTCACATCTTCGTGTCTTCGTGTCTTCGTGTGATACTCACATCTTCGTGTCTTCGTGTGATACTCACATCTTTGTGTCTTCGTGTGATACTCACATCTTCGTGTCTTCGTGTGATACTCACATCTTCGTATCTTCGTGCCTTCGTGTGACATCCGAAAGCGGCTACAATGAAGCCATCGTGAAGCGTGGCGAGGCAGACAGGAGCGTCGGGCGTGCGCGACAGCGTTCACACCATCGTGATCGGAGCCGGCTCGGGCGGCTTGACCGTCGCCGTCGGCCTGGCCAGCCTCGGCAGGCCGGTCGTCCTGATCGAAGCGCGGCATGTCGGCGGCGACTGCACCAACGTTGGCTGCATTCCATCGAAGACCCTCATCCGCCAGGCCGAGGTGCGCGGCGCACATGATCCCGGTGGCGCCCTGGCCGAGGTACGCCGCAAGCGCGATGCCCTGCGCGCGCGCGAGACCGCCGAGGTTGGCGCGATCGGGCACCTGAGCCTGATCACCGGCCGGGCGCGGCTCGCCGGCGCGCAGCGCGTCGTCGTGGCCCTGCCGGAGGGTGGCGAGCGCACGCTCAGCGCGCGGCACATCGTCATCGCCACCGGGGCACGGCCACGCATGATCACCATCCCCGGCCTGCCCGCCGCGCGCATGCTCACCAGCGAGAGCATCTTCGAGCTACCGCAGGCGCCGCACCATCTCGCCATCATCGGCGGCGGCGTGATCGGCGTCGAACTGGCCTTCGCCATGCGCAAGCTCGGCAGCCAGGTGAGCATCGTCGACAGGGGGCCGCGCGTGCTCGCCCGCCACCTGCCCGACGCGGCGGCCATCGTGGCGGCGTCGCTGCGCGACCGGGGGGTCGGCGTCCATGTCGGTGCGGGCGTCCACTCCTACACCGAGGCGAGCGAGACCCTGTGGATCGAGCGGGACGGCCAGGTCACGCCACTGGCGGAGGTGGACTATGTGCTGGTCGCGGTGGGGCGCGTGCGCAATCTCGAGGACCTGGGCCTGGCGGCGGCCGGGGTGCGGTATTCACCGCATGGCGGCATCGTCACCGACCGCGCCGGGCGCACGAGCGCGTCCGGCATCTATGCCGTCGGCGACGCGACGACGACCTCGGCGTTCACCCATTCGGCCAACGCCCAGGGCCGGCGCGTGGTACAGCAGATCGCGTTCCCCTGGTTGCCCGTCCGCGCACCAGAACCCTGCTACCCGAGCGCGACATTTGCCGACCCCGAGGTCGCGACGGCCGGGATGGATCAGCGGCAGATCGCGGCGCGCTACCATCCGGCGCTGGTGAGGCGCATCCGCGTCGACCTGGCCGCGCAGACCGACCGCGGGTACACCGATGATATGCAGCGCGGCGTGATCATCGTGGATGCCGTGCGGCTGACGGGCGTGATCCTCGGCGTGACGATCGTGGCGCCGCGGGCCTCGGAGATGATCTCGCTGTTCACATTGGCGATCCAGCAGGGTAGCTCGCTCTATGCGCTGTATCGGGTGGTCTATCCGTACCCGACGTTCTCCAGCGGCATCCAGAAGGTGGCAGACGCCTTTCTGCGCGAGACGCTGCCCGCGCTGCGCGGCGAACTGGTGGCGTATCTCCGCTATCGCTGGGCGCGCCCGATCGCGCCGGCGGAGCATCCTGCCGATGGATTCTGAGCGGAGCGCATGGCGCTGTCGGCGGTGGCCTGTGCCCCTGCCGCAGCGCCACCGCAGCCATGACGGCGCAACGATGCTATGATGCTATGATGATGGGGAGCGATCCCCGAGACCAGCGATCGATGCCGGACGGTAGCGATGGCCACCGATTGCACACCATGCCGCACAGCCGCACCCGGGTGTCATGATGAGTGAGGCAGCGCACACGACGCACCGTCGCATCCCGCTCAGGCCGCTCGCCGTCATCGGCGCCTGGGGCCTGGTCGTCGTGGCCATCCAGCTCTACGCCTGGCGCGCGCAGCTCACCCCGCCGGAGGTGCTCCGGCAGGTGCTGCAGGGCTGCCGCAGCGAGCCGACCAGCCCGCTGCTGTTCGTCGGTGTCGCCGCGCTCAGCCCGCTGCTGCTGGTGCCCGCCGCACTGCTCGGGGCGCTGGGCGGCGCGTGCTTCGGGCCCGCGCCCGGCATCGCCTGGACGCTGCTCGGCTGCAATGGCTCGGCGCTGCTGGCCTATGGCCTCGGGCGGCTGTCACGACAGGAGCATGGCCGGCTCGAGCGGCTCGGCGCGCGCTATGGCCCGCACCTGCAGCATCGGCCGCTGCTCAGCGTGATCATGCTGCGCCTGAGCTTCCTGCCCTACGACCCGATCAACTACCTGGTGGGATTGCTCCGGGTGCCGCCCTGGCCGTTTCTGCTGGGCAACACCCTGGGCAGCCTGCCGGGCGTGACCATCATCGTGCTGGCGGGCAGCGCCGCGGGCACCATCGGCGACGGTGGCGCGCCGCCCAACCCCGCCGCGCTGCTCGGGGTGGCCGGCCTGATCGCCGCGAGCGTGGCGCTGGCGCTCGTGCTGCGCCGACGGCCGGCCGGCGGCGGGTGAACGGAGCGCGGCGCCGAGTGCGCGATGGCTCACCGTCTGCAGCGCCCGGGCCGCCCGCGCTGTCGATGACGAATGGCGGCCGCTGAACGAACGGGGACGCCCGCGATGCTCGACGAAGTCCTGCGCGTGCCGAAAGAGGCCATCCTCGCCCCGCTGGTGCGGGGGCCGCTGCGTCGGCTCCACCCAACCGTCGTGACGGTCGCTGCCGCCATCGTGGGCGTCGCGGCGGGCGTGGCGGCCTGGCAGGGTGCCTCCCTGCCGGCGCTGGGCCTGTGGCTGCTCAACCGCGTGCTCGACGGCCTGGATGGCACGCTGGCCCGCAGCACCGGCCGGCAGAGCGATCTCGGCGCCTACCTCGACATCGTGCTCGACCACGTCGTCTACATCGCCGTGCCGCTGGGCCTGGCGCTGGCCGCCGGAACGCCCGCCGCCGCGCTGGCGCTGGCGCTGCTGCTGGCCAGTTTCTACCTCAATGGGGCAAGCTGGATGTACCTGGCCGCCCTGCTGGAGAAGCGTAGCGCCGGCGCCGCCGCCCGCGGCGAACTGACGACCGTGACGATGCCCGGCGGGCTGATCGAGGGTGCCGAGACGATGGTGCTCTACACTCTGTTCCTGCTCCTGCCGGGAGCACTGGTCCCGCTGTTCGGATTGATGGCCGCGCTGGTGCTGCTCACCGTCATCCAGCGCGTCGCCTGGGCGATCCGGCGCCTGAGATGACCGCCGCGGCCCGGCATGTGCCGCGGCCTGCCTGATTCGAGGACGATGCTGATGCTGAACCCACGACCCGGCAGAGCCGCAGCCGGGCGCGCCGCTGGCTTCCTGGCCCGTCACTGGCGCATGCTGGCCGCGGCGACGATCTGGCTCGCGCTCGCCGGCAGCGCCCTCGGCTACAGCCTGCTCAGCGGCAGATCGCCCACCGCGACGCTGCGCGACACCGTCGACCTGCTGCGCACGCCGTCCGGCGCGCTGCTCTATCTTCTGGTCTACACCCTGCGCCCGCTGGCCTTCTTCTCGTCCACCGTCGTCACCGTGCTGGGCGGGGCGCTCTGGGGGCCGCTGTGGGGCATGCTGCTCGCCGTGGTCGGCTCGAACATGTCGGCCACCCTGGCCTATGGCTTCGGCCGCGCCTTCGGCCAGGGCGTGCTGCCCACCGGCGGGGCGGGCATCGCCGGCCGCTACGCGGCGCGCCTGCGCGCCAATGCATTCACCACCGTCCTGGTGATGCGCCTGATCTATCTGCCGTATGATCTGGTCAGCTACCTGGGCGGTCTGCTGCGGGTACCCTACCGGCCCTTCATCCTGGCGAGCGTGCTCGGCTCGCTGCCCGGCACCGTGGCCTTCGTGCTGGCCGGCGCATCGCTCGACATCGACGAGGTCTTCGCCGGGAGCGCCAGCCTCGCGGCGGTCAATCCCTGGACCCTGGCATTCGCCGCCGTGCTGTCCGTCGCCGGCCTGGCCGGCTCGCGCCTGCTGCGGCGGCAGGTGCACCGTGCCGGATGAGCGCCATCGCCGCATGCACCCGCCCGACCGCGAGAGGGATGAGCCTATGCGCAATCGCCTGATCTCCCTGGGCACGCTGGCAGGCCTGATCGCCGCGATCATCGCCGGCTGCGGCAGCCAGCCCGCCGCCCCCACGCCACCGCCGGCCGCCGCGGGCAAGCTGAACCTCGACGACTGGGAGTCCATCGTCGCCGCCGCGCAGGGGCAGACGCTCAACTGGTACATGTGGGGTGGCTCCGAGAGCATCAACCGCTTCGTCGACGAGTTTTACGGCGTGCCGCTCGCCGAGCGCTACGGCATCACCCTCAACCGCGTCCCCATAGCCGACACGGTCGACGCCGTCAACCAGGTGCTCAGCGAGAAAGAGGCCGGCACGGACCCCGGCGCCGTCGACATCATCTGGATCAACGGCGAGAACTTCCTCTCGCTCAAGCAAGCCGGCATGCTGCTGCCCGACTGGTCGCGCAGGCTGCCGAACGCCCGCCTGGTCGACTGGGACAACCCGGCGCTCGCCTTCGACTTCGGCGAGCCGGTCGAGGGCTACGAGAGCCCGTGGTCGTCGGCGCAGTTTCAGCTGATCTATGACTCGGCCCGCATGGGCGAAGCCGGGCTGCCGCGCTCCTATGCCCGGCTGCTCGAGTGGGCCAAGGCCAATCCGGGGCGCTTCACCTACATTGCGCCCGGGCCAGGCGCCTTCCAGGGCACACGGTTCGTCAAGGGCGCGCTCTTCGAGCTGAGCGGCGACGCCGCGCAGTGGGTGTCCCACGACCAGGCCCGCTGGGAGCGCTGGTCGCCGGCGCTGTGGGCCTACCTCAACGCGCTGAAACCCTACCTCTGGCGCCAGGGCGAGACCTACCCCAGAGACGAGAACGAGCTGCACAGCCTGTTCGCGAACGGCGAGGTCGACTTCAGCATCACCCAGGCGATCGCGGGGGCCGGGCCGCTGATCGCGGAGGGCCTCGTGCCGGCGACGGCGCGCGCGTTCGTCTTCGACGACTACATGATCGGCGATGTCAATTACGTGGCCATCCCACGGAACGCGCCGAACAAGGCGGCGGCGCTGGTGCTGGCCAACCTGATCCTCGAGCCCGAGCTGCAGGCGGCGCAGATCCTGCCGGAGCACGGCTTCGGCCTCGGCTATGCCATCGACGTGACCCGCGTGACCGACCCGGCGCAGCTCGCCGCCCTGGAGGCCGCCCAGTCGCGGCTGGGCGCGGCGGCGACCCCCGCCGCAGATCTTGCCGGCGCCCTGGTGGGCGATGCGGCCGGCGCATACCAGCGGCTGGTCGAGGATGGCTGGCGCGAGCACGTGCTGATCGGGACGGGTCAGTGACGCGGGCACGGCAGACATTCGGCATCTGGCTGGCGCTGGCGCCGGCCCTCGCCGTGGTCGGGCTGCTGGTCGGCGCGAGCCTGGCCTACGGCGTGGCACAGAGCCTGGGGCTGCTGGCGATCCTCGGCACCAGCCAGGTGAGCGTGGCAGCATACCGCGACCTGCTGGACGGCACCGGCCCGGCCGGGCGCGAGTTCTGGCCGGCGCTCGGCTTCTCGCTCTGGGTCAGCCTGGCCTCGACCGGGCTGTCCGCCCTGGGCGCGCTGCTGGTCGCCGCGGCGCTGGGCCGGCGGCCGGCCGATGGCACGATCCTGCTCATGCTCAACCTGAACCTGGCCTTCCCGCACCTGGTCTGGGCGGTGGCGCTCGGCCTGCTGCTGGGCCAGAGCGGGCTGCTCGCGCGGCTCGCCGCCGCCCTCGGCCTGATCGATGCTCCGGCCGAGTTCCCGGTACTGGTACGCGACCGCGACGGACTGGGGATCATCCTGCACTACGTGAGCAAGGAGATGCCCTTCCTGATGCTGATCGTCCTGGCGGTGCTGCGCACCCAGGGCACCGAGTACGACCTGGTCGCCGAAAACCTGGGCGCCGACGGCTGGCAGCGCGTGCGTCACATCACGCTGCCGCTGGTGCTGCCCGCCCTCGCTGCGGGATCGGCGCTGGTGTTCGCCTTCAGCTTCGGCGCGTACGAGGTGCCGGCGCTGCTGGGCGTGCGCTATCCGCGCACCCTCGCAGTGCTCGCGCTGGAGTCCTTCGTCAACCCGGACCTCAGGCAGCGCGCGACGGGCATGGCGCTCGGCCTGATCATCGGCCTGGTGACGCTGGTGGTGGTCGGGCTTGGGCGCGCGTGGCAGCGGGCGGAGGTGCGCCATGATGCCTGACGCGACCCACCCGCCCGCGCGCCGGGCCGCGGCGCTGCTGGGCCGCATGGTGCTGGGCGCGGTGCTGCTCGGCCCCATCCTCGCGCTGCTGCTGCACGCGTCCTCGACGCACTGGTTCTTCCCACGGCTGGTGCCGGCCGAATGGACGCTCGCCCCGCTGCTGCGCCAGCTCGGCGATCCGCGCACCCGCGCCGCGCTGGGCGCCAGCCTGCTGACCGCCGGCATCACGACCGGCATCGCCCTGCTGCTCGGCCTGCCGGCGGCGCGCGTCCTCGGGCTGCGGACCTTCCGTGGGCGGTCGCTGGTGCTGCTCGTGCTGTTTCTGCCCAACATCGTGCCGCCGCTGGCGATCGGCATGGGGCTGAACGTGCTGCTGCTGCGGCTCGGCCTGGCCGGCAGCATCGCAGGCGTGGTGCTGGTTCACCTGGTGCCAGTGGTGCCCTACGCCATCCTGGCTCTGCTGGGGGTCTTCGCGCGCTATGATGAGGGCTACGAGCTGCAGGCGCGCACGCTGGGCGCGAATCCGTGCCAGGTATGGCTGCGGGTCGCCCTGCCACTGCTGTGGCCCGGCCTGGCGGTGGCCGCCCTGTTCGCCTTCCTGGTCAGCTGGAGCCAGTATGTGCTCACGCTGCTGGTCGGCGGCGGCCAGGTGATCACCCTGCCCATCCTGCTCTTCGCCGCCGTCTCCGGCGGCAACCCGACCTCGATCGCCGGGTTGGCGCTGCTGTTCGCCGCGCCGCCGGCGGTGGCGATCGCGCTCGCGGTTCGCGCGCTCGCCGCCGCAGCCGGGCAGCCAGCGCGAGGGATGTCGTGACCCGGATCGCGCTGACCGGCATCACCAGGTCGTACCTGCGCCGGGCGCCGCCGGCGCTGGCCCACGTCTCGCTGGCGGTGGAGCCCGGCACGCTGCTGGCGCTGCTCGGCGCCTCGGGCAGCGGGAAATCGACGCTGCTCAAGCTGGTCGCCGGGGTCGAGGCGCCTGATCAGGGCGACATCGCCTTTGACGGGCGGAGCGTGCTGCCTGTGCCGGCCCACCGGCGCCGCGCGGTGCTGGTATTCCAGAACGCCTATCTCTTCCCGTTCCTCTCGGTCGCCGAGAACATCGCCTTCGGCCTGCGGGTGCAGGGCGCCAGCCGCGCGACGATGCAGGCCGAGGTGCGGCGCATGCTCGATCTCGTCGAACTGCCCGGGATCGAGCGCAAGCGACCGGCACAGCTCTCGGGCGGCGAGCAGCAGCGCGTGGCGCTGGCGCGTGCCCTGGCCATCCGGCCGCGCGTGCTGCTGCTCGACGAACCGTTCAGCAGCCTGGATTCGGCCGTGCGGCACACGCTCCAGGAGGCGGTGCGGCGCATCCAGCGCGAGCTCGGCATCACCACGCTGCTCGTGACCCACGACCGTGGCGAGGCGCTGGCGATGGCCGACCGGGTGGCGCTGCTCGACCGGGGCGCGCTGCTGGCCCACGAGACGCCACAGCGGCTGTTCGCACGCCCGCCGACGCGCCGTGCCGCCCACCTGATGGGCGTGACGACCTGCCTGCGCGGCGAACTGGCCGGCGGGCAGCTGCGCACCAGCCTGGGCGTGCTGGCCGTCGACGCCGATGGCGCGCCAGCCGGCCTGGCGACATACGCCATCCGGCCCGAACACATGCGCCTGGCCTGTGCGCCGGAGCCGAACGCGCTGCCCGTGCGCGTCCTGGCCGAGACGTTTCGCGGCGAGCGGTACGAGTACCTGCTGCAGGCAGGCGACGAGACGCTCCGGGTCCACGCATTCCAGCCATTCACGGCGCCGGCCGACGCGCCGGCCTATGTCGTCCTGCCGACCGAACACCTGTTCCCCGTCTGCGACGACGCGGTCGCACCACCAGCGAGGCCAGCATGAATACGCCGAGCCACCTGATCATCAATGCCGCATTGCGCCGATGGGCCGCCGCCGATGGCCGACGCGCCATTCCGTCGGGCGCCTTCCTGCTCGGCGCGGTGCTGCCGGACATCCCGCTCTGGCTGCTCTGGACGGGCACGTATGCCTACTATCGCTACGTGCTGGCCGACCAGACCGTCAGCCTGATGGATCCGCTGTTCGATCGCCTGTACTTCACCGACCCGCGCTGGATCGCCGGCCATAATCTGCTGCACGCGCCGCTGATCCTGCTGGGCACGCTGGCACTGTGCTGGCGCTGGCGGCATGCCGCCGGCAGCCGTGGCCAGTGGTGGTTCTGGTTCGCGGCCGGCTGCCTGGTGCACAGCACGATCGACATCGCCACCCATCACAACGATGGCCCGGTGCTCTTCTTTCCCTTCGACTGGCACTACCGGGTGCCGAGCCCGGTGAGCTACTGGGACCCGCAGCACTACGGGCGCGAGTTCGCCATCATCGAACTGCTGCTCGATGTCGTCCTGCTGGCGTACCTGTTCGGGCCGGGGCTGTGGCGCCGGCTGCGGCGCGGCGCCGAAGCGCGCGGGGAGCGGTGACATGCGCCAGCGCACGATCCTGATCACCGGCGCAAGCGACGGCATCGGCCTGGAGCTCGTGCGCCAGCTCCGGCGCGGGCGCACGCGCGTGCTGGGCATCGCACGGCGCCCTGCGACGGCGCTGGATGCCGGGCCGCACAGCGACTCCTGCCGCGTCGACCTTGCCCAGCCGTTCGCGGCGGCGATCGTCGCCGAGTTTCTCCGCCGGCGCGGCGTCGACGCGCTCGATCTGCTCATCCACTGCGCCGCGGTGGGCTCGTATGGGCCGGTCGAGGCGCAGGCCGCCGGCGAGATCGACGCCCTGCTCGACATCAACCTGTGCGCCCCGCTCGCGCTCACCCACGCGCTGCTGCCGGCGCTGGCGCGCGGCGCGGGCCGGGTCGTCCTCATCGGCTCGGTGGCCGCCGCGCTGCCCGTGCCCGACTACGCCGTCTACGGTGCGACCAAGGCCGCGCTCGAGGGCTTCGCCCGCAGCCTGCGCGTGGAGCTGCGCGGCCAGGTCGGCGTGCAGGTGATCCATCCCGGCGCGACGCGCACCGCGATGCACGCGAAGGCTGGTGCGCCGCTGGAGCGGATCGGCTGGGCGCACTTCCCGCCGCCGGCGCGGGTGGCACAGCAGATCCGGCGCGCCATCGCCGGGGGTGCGCCGGTCGCGACCATCGGGACCGGCAATCGGCTGCTGCGCGGCGCCGGCCGGCATCTGGGCTGGATCACCGATCCGCTCGCCCGCCGGCGCGCTGCGCCAGCGGCACAGGTGCTGGAGCCACCCGCAGTCCACCGCATGCGGCACTGCGTCGTCACCGGGGGTGCCGACGGGATCGGGCGGGCGGTGGCCGAGCGCTACGCACGGGCGGGCTACGCGCTCACGATCATCGACCGCGATGCCGGACGGGCGACCGCCGTGTGCCAGGCGATCCAGGCCGCCGGCGGGGTTGCCGGGGCGATCTGCGTCGACCTGGTGCGGCGGGATGCCGTGCCCGCGGTGCTGCGGCAGCTCGCCGCCCTGCCGCGCGCCGACGTCGTCGTCCACAGCGCCGGCATCAGCGCGGTCGGGCGCTTCGCCGGGCAACCGTTCGCCCGGCAGCAGGCGGTGCTGGACGTAAACCTGCGGGCGCCGCTGCAGCTCACCGCCGGCCTGCTGCGCGCGGGGCTGCTGGCGCCGGGGGCCACGCTGGTCTTCATCGCCTCGCTGGCGGTCTTCACCGGCTACCCGGGCGCGGCAGTCTATGCGGCGAGCAAGGCTGGCCTGGCGGCCTATGCGCGCAGCCTGCGGGCCGCGCTCGCGGGGCGCGGCCTGCGCGTGCTGACAGTCTATCCCGGGCCGACGCGCACGGCCCACGCGCGCCGCTACAGCCCCGACAACCGCCGCGAGCACCGGCGCATGCCGCCGGAGCGGCTGGCCGGGCTGCTCGCCGCCGCGGTGACGCGCGGCGCCGCCACGCTCATCCCCGGGCCGGCCAACCGGCTGGTCGCGACCATCGGGCGGCTCGCCCCAGCGCTGACCGAAGCCGCGATGCGCTGGACGATCCTCGACAAGCTGCCGCAGGCCGGCATGCCCGGCGCTGACCGGCCGGAGCCACAGTGATGGCGACCCGTGCAGCGGCGCACAGCGCCATCGTCGTGGTCGGCGCAGGGCCGGCCGGCCTCGCCGTCGCGCATGGGCTCGCGCGGCGCGGCCTGGACTACCGCGTGCTCGAGCGCGGCCGCGTCGGCGAGGCCTGGCACCACCACTACGACCGGCTCAGCCTGCACACCCTGAAGCAGGTCTCGGCGCTGCCGGGCCTGCCGATGCCCGCGGACTATCCGCGCTTTCCGGGCCGCGCCCAGTTCCTGGCGTACCTCGAACAGTACGCGCGCCACTGCGCGCTGCGGATCGACGAAGGGGTCGAGCTGCACCACGCCGGCGACGATGGCCGGCGCTGGCAGCTCGCGACCAGCCGGGGCGACATCCAGGCATCGGTGCTGGTGATGGCGACCGGCATCTGGAGCGCGCCGGTGCGCCCGCACATCCCGGGCGAGGCGGCGTTCGGCGGGCCGATCGTCCACAGCCGTGACTACCGCAACCCGCAGCCATTCCATGGCCGGCGGGTGCTGGTCGTCGGCGCGGGGAGCTCTGGCAGCGAGATCGCCGTCGACCTGGCCGGGCACGGGGTCGCGGTGGCGCTGGCCGTGCGCAGCGGGGTAGCCTATGTGCCTGAGCCACGCTCGGCCACGCTGGTACGGCTGGCGCCCTGGCTGCTGCGCCGCCTGCCCCGCCCCCTGGCCGAACGGCTGCTCCGGCGGCGGGATTTCCGCCACCTCGGCCTGCCGCTGCCGCCCGGCTCGCCCCTCGGCCACGTCCCGGTCGTCGGATACGAACTGCCCGCGGCGGTCGCTGCGGGCAGCGTGGCCGTGCACCCCGGCCTCGAGCGCCTCGAGCATGGCCGCGCCTGGTTCGCAGACGGCCGCAGCGCTGCGTGCGACGCAGTCATCCTGGCGACCGGCTATCGCCCCGCGCTGGATCCGGTCGCGCATGCGCTCGCGCTCGATGACCGCGGCCGACCGCTGCTGGATCGCGATGGGCGCTCGATCACCAACCCGCGCCTGGTCTGTGTCGGCTACAGCTATCCGACGACGGAAGGCTGGCTCCAGGCCATCGGCCGTGTCGCCGGGCGCGCCGCCGCCGGGATCGCGGCGCTGCCGCGGGATGTCGTCGCCGGGCGCCGGTGATCATGCGTCGCAGGGGCGGGGGCACGCTGGCCTGCCCCCGCCGCGCGTGCTTGACACTCGCCGCGACGGATGGTATAGTCGCGGCGTCGACGACCAGGAGAGCACGACCATGGCCCGCACCCGCGCCAAGTGGAGCAAGCGCAGCCTCAAGCCGGCCGGCAGGCCTGGCTGAGGAGCGCGCGTCTCGCGACCGTCGATCCAGCCAGCCCGCCTCACCCGGCATGCGGTGACGCGGGTTGTTCGTTTTCTGACGCCACCGAGGAGGAACCATGACCGCCACGTGTCCCGAATGCGATGCGATGATCGCTCTGGCCGCCGATGTCGTCGAGCATGAGATCGTCATCTGCACCGACTGTGCCGCCGAGCTCGAGGTGATCGGGCTGGACCCGCCGGCGCTCGCCCTGGCGCCGGAAGTCGGCGAGGACTGGGGTGAGTGAGATGCGCGTCGGCGTGCTGTGTTCGCGCATCCGGGTCGAGGAGAAGCTGATCTTCGCCGAGTTCGAGCGGCGCGGCATCGCCATCACAAAGCTCGACGACGATGCGGTGATCTTCGACCTGAACGACGGCCGCTATGCCTTCGACGTGGTGCTGGAGCGCTCGATCCATCATTCGCGGGCGCTGTACGCGCTGCGGGTCCTGAACGACGCCGGCGTGCCGACGGTGAACACCTTCGCGGTCGCCGATGTCTGTGGTGACAAGTTCAAGACGACGCAGGAGCTGATCAAGGCGGGCGTGCCGACCCCCCGCACGCGCATGGCGTTCTCGCCGGCGTCGGCGCTGCAGGCGATCGAGCAGCTCGGCTATCCGGCGGTGCTCAAACCGGCGGTGGGCTCGTGGGGCCGGCTGATCGCCAAGGTCAACGACCGCGAGGCGGCCGAGGCGATGCTGGAGCACAAGGAGGTCCTGGGCTCGTATCACCACTCGATCTTCTACATCCAGGAGTACATCGCCAAGCCGGGCGGGCGCGACATCCGCGCGTTCGTCATCGGCGACGACTGCATCGGCGCGATCTATCGCACGAGCGCCCACTGGATCACCAACACCGCCCGCGGCGGCCAGGCGAGCGTCTGCCCGCTGACGCCCGGGCTGGCACAGATCTGCGTCGCCGCGGCGCATGCGGTGGGCGGTGGCGTGGTGGCGATCGACCTGCTCGAGACGGCCGACGGGCGTGTGCTGGTGAACGAAGTCAACTACACGATGGAGTTTCGCAACAGCATCGCGCCGACCGGCGTGAATATCCCGGCGCGGATCGTCGACCACACGCTGGCGGTGGCGCGGGGGCAGGCATGAGCGTGCGGGTCAGCATCGTCGGCGGCAGCGGCTATGTCGGCGGCGAACTGCTACGGCTGCTGCTCGACCATCCGGCGGTCGCGGTGGCGCAGGTGACGTCGGAGCGGCTCGCCGGCCGGCCGGTGACGACGACGCACCCGAACCTGCGCGGCCGCACGGCGCTGGCGTATGTGCCGGCGGCACAGTTGCAGCCGTGCGATGTGCTGCTCGTGGCGCTGCCGCATGGCGCGGCGGCACGGCAGATCGATGCGCTCGCCGCGCTGGCGCCGCGCGTCCTCGACTGCTCGGCGGATTTCCGGCTGACGGATGCCGCCCAGTACGAACGCTGGTATGGCGAGCCGCATCCGGCGCCGCACTGGCTCGGGCGCTTCGTGTATGGCCTGCCCGAGGTGCGCCGCGCCGCGCTGCGCGATGCCGCGTATGTGAGCGGCGTCGGATGCAACGCCACGGCCAGCAACCTGGCGCTGCTGCCGCTGGTGCGTGCCGGATTGATCGACCAGCAGCGCGATGTCATCATCGAGGTCAAGGTGGGCTCGTCCGAGGGTGGCGCGCAGGCGAACGAGGCGTCGCATCACCCCGAGCGCAGCGGGGTGGTGCGCTCGTACGCCCCGGTGGGGCATCGCCATACCGCCGAGATCATGCAGGTCACCGGCCTCGGGCGGGTACACCTCTCGATCACCAGCGTCGAGCTGGTGCGCGGGGCGCTGGCGACGGCCCACGCATTCCTGGCGCGGCCGGCGGGCGAGAAGGAGCTGTGGCGCGCATTTCGTGCATGCTACCAGGACGAGCCGTTCGTGCGGATCGTGCGCGAGCGCCAGGGCGCATACCGGCTGCCCGAGCCGAAGATTCTGGGCGGCACGAACTATGCGGATGTGGGCTTCGCGCTCGACGAGGCGAGCGGGCGGGTCGTGAGCATCTGCGCGATCGACAACCTGATGAAGGGCGCGGCGGGCAGCGCGGTGCAGTGCCTCAATCTGATGCTGGGCCTCGATGAGCGCACCGGGCTGGGCTTCGCCGGCCTGCATCCGGTGTGATGGCGGCGGAGGACGCGGCGGGTGGCCCGGACGGCGCGGCGCCACCCGCGAGCGGCAGCCCGCCGGCGCGGCCGGGCCTGTGGCGCCTCGCGGCGACCTGGCTCGGGCTGGGGCTACAGTCGTTCGGTGGCGGCAGCGCGACCATGGCGCTCATCCGGCGCTGCGCCGTCGACGAGCAGCGCTGGCTCTCCGAGGCCGCGTTCGCCCGCGACTGGGCGGTCAGCCAGGTTGCGCCGGGCATCAATCTGCTGTGCCTGACGGTGCTGCTCGGCTGGCGCGTGCGCGGCCTGCCCGGCGCGTGCGTGGCGCTGCTCGGCCTGGCGGCGCCGAGCGGGCTGATCACCATCGCGCTGACGCTGATGTACGCCAGCATCCGCGATTCGGCGCTGGTTCACGCCGCACTGGCGGGGATTATCCCGGCGACGATCGGGCTGGGGCTGGTGATGACCTGGCAGATGGCGCGGCCGGCGGTGGGCGCGAGCCGGGCGCATGGCGGTGCGGCGCTGGTGCTGGCGCTGCTGGTGCTGGCCGGCAGCGCCGTGCTGGTGGGCGTGTTCCGCGTGCCGGTGCTGGCCGTGCTGCTCGGCGGCGGCGCCGTGCTGGGCCTGGCCGAGTGGTGGCGCGCGCGGCGGGGGCGGCAGCGATGATCGAACCATGGGGGCTGTTCTGGCTGTTCCTGCGGGCCTCGCTGTTCAGCACCGGCGGCACCGGCAACCTGCCGCTGCTCCACCAGGAGCTCACCGCGCGCGGCGTGGCCGACGAGCGCGACTTCGCCGAGGCGCTGGCGATCGGCCAGGTGAGCCCCGGCCCGAGCGGGCTGTGGGTCGTCAGCTTCGGCTTTCTGATCGACGGATGGCGTGGTGGGCTGCTCGCGCTGCTGGCCATCCTGCTGCCGCCGCTGCTGGTGCTGCTGATCGATCGCCTGATGCGGCGCGCCGAGGCGCATCCCGCGATGCAGGGCTTCGTGCGCGGCATGATGCTGGCCGGGGCGGGGGCATTCATCCCGGTGCTGGTCACAATGGTGCAGGCCGCCGGGTGGTCGCTGCCGACGCTGCTGATCGTCGGCGCGAGCGTGCTGGTGGCGCGCACACGGCGCATCCCGGTGATCGTGCACCTCGCGCTGGCGGCAGCGCTCGGCATCCTGGTGCGCATGCTGCCCATCGGCTGACGGCACGGTGCGGGGATCGGGGCCGCGCCACACCCGCCGCCGTCGCGGCCCCGATCGCGCGGATGGCGCTGGCGGGGCCGGCGGACGCCCGGCGTTCCGGCGTGCAGGAAGCCCATCAATCGAAGGATGGAGAGCAACGATGATTGTCGTCAAGCTTGGCGGTGGCGCAGGGATCGGCCACGCCGCACTCGTCGCCGACGTCGCCGCCCTGATCGCGCAGGGCGAGCGGCTGGTGCTGGTCCACGGCACCTCGCACCAGGCCAACCGGCTCGGCGAGCGCCTCGGCCATCCGCCGCGGTTCGTCCAGTCGCCCACCGGGTTCACCAGCCGCTACACCGACCGCCAGACGCTGGAGATCTTCATGATGGCGGCGGCCGGGCTGGTGAACACGACGCTGGTCGAAGCGCTGCAGCGGGCCGGCGTCAACGCGCTCGGCCTCAGCGGCATCGATGGCCGGCTGCTGGCAGGGCAGCGCAAGGCCACCATCCGCGTGGTCGAGGACGGCAAGCCGCGGGTGCTGCGCGACGACTGGACCGGGACGATCGAGCAGGTGAATGCGGCGCTGCTGCAGTCGCTGCTGGCGGCCGGCTACGTGCCGGTGGTGGCGCCGCTGGCCGTGAGCCATGCGGGCGAAGGGCTGAACGTCGATGGCGATCGGGCGGCGGGGGCGATCGCCGTCGCGCTGGCGGCCGACGCGCTGGTGCTGCTGACGAACGTGCCCGGGCTGCTGCGCACCCTCGCCGACGAGAGCAGCCTGGTCCCGCGCATTCCGCGTGACGCGCTGGAGCGCTGGCTGCCGCTGGCGCAGGGCCGCATGAAGAAGAAGCTGCTCGGCGCCGGCGAGGCACTGGCAGGTGGCGTGCGGCGGGTCGTGCTGGCCGATGCCCGGCGTGATGCGCCGCTCGCCGCCGCGCTGGCCGGCAGCGGCACGGTGATCGAATGAGGAGCACGTGATGACCACACCAGAGCCGACGACCAGCGCCGGCTGGGTCGCCGCCGAGGCGCTGCACACCAGCGGCGTCTATCCCAAGCGCCCGCTGGCGCTGGTGCGTGGTGCCGGCGCCCGCGTGTGGGACGCCGACGGCCGGGAATACATCGATTGTGTCGCCGGCCAGGGTGCCGCGAACCTGGGCCATGCCCATCCGGCGGTGGCGGCAGCGATCGCCGGCCAGGCGGCCAGGCTGATCAGTTGCCCGGAGATCTTCGCCAACGACCAGCGCGCCGCGTATGCGGCCGAGCTGGTGGCGCAGTTGCCGGCCGGCCTGCGCCGGGTGTTCTTCTGCAACTCGGGCGCCGAGACCGTCGAGGGCGCGCTGAAGTTTGCCCGGGCGATCACCGGGCGCCGCGGCGTGGTGGCGACGGTGCGTGGCTTTCATGGCCGAACCTTCGGCGCGCTGTCGGCGACGTTCGAGCCGAAGTACCGCGAGCCGTTCATGCCGCTGGTGCCCGGCGTCGTGCATGTGCCCTACGACCGGATCGCGGCGCTGGAGGCGGCGGTGGATGACGGGACGGCGGCGGTGATCGTCGAGCCGATCCAGGGCGAGGGTGGCGTGCGCGTGCCAGCCGACGACTACCTGGCGGCGGTCGCCGACTGCTGCCGGCGCCGTGGCGCGCTGCTGATCGTGGATGAGGTGCAGACCGGATTTGGCCGCACCGGTGCGCTGTTTGCGTCGGCGGCGGCCGGCGTCACGCCCGACATGCTGCTGCTGGCCAAGTCGATCGCCGGCGGCCTGCCGATGGGGGCGATCGCAGTGCACGAGCGCTTCGGCACGATGGCGCCGGCGAGCCACGGAACGACCTTCGGCGGCGGGCCGGTGGTGTGCGCGGCGGCGCGCGCGACGCTGCAGGCGCTGGTCACCGCTGGCCTGCCCGAGCGTGCGGCGCGGCTGGGCGCGGCGCTGCTGGCGCGGCTGCGCGCGCAGGCGCTGCCGCGGGTGCGCGAGGTGCGCGGGCGTGGCCTGCTGATCGGCCTCGAGCTCAAGGAGCGCGTGCAGCCGGTGCTGGTGGCGCTGCTGGAACGGGGGGTGCTGGCGCTGCCCGCCGGGCCGAACGTGCTGCGGCTGCTGCCGCCGCTGGTGATCGCCGAAGACGATCTGTGGCACGTCGCCGACGTGCTCGGCGAACTGCTCGGCTGAGGCTGCCGCGCCCCCGATGGTGTCCGCCGTCGATGGCGGGGCTGCCGGCACGATCGCGCACACGCCCGCGTGGGCCCCGCCCGGTCACGGCAGCGGGGCGGCCCGGGCCGCGGGGCGGGGCATCAGCGCAGGAACGCCTCATGCAACCCGCCGTCGACCGTGATGATCTGGCCGGTCGTCTGGCGCAGCCGCTCCGACAGCAGCAGAAACACCGCCTCGGCCTGGTCGGCCGGGGTGATCGGCTGCTTCAGCAGCGTGCGCTCGGCGTAGAAGCCCGCCAGGCGTTCGCGCAGCACCTCGGTGGTCTCGGCTGCGTCGTGGGCGATGCCGTACTTCGCCAGCGACGACAGCACGCGCTCGCGGGGGAACATGCCGCTGCCCCTGACCACCGTCGCCGGCGCGACGCCGTTGACGCGCACCAGCGGCGCGAGCTCGACGGCGAGCTCGCGCACCAGGTGGCTGGCGGCGGCCTTGCTGGTGTCGTATGCCACGCTGCCGCGCTTCGCCACCACCGCGTTCACCGACGTCGTCAGCACCAGGCTCGCCGTCAACCCCTGGGCGCGCCAGATCGCCGCCGCCTCATCGGCCGCCAGATACGCGCCCGTCACATTGATCGCGAACGTCGTCGCCCAGCGCTCGTCGGGAATCTGCCCGGTGGCGTCCGGCGCGACGAAGATGCCGGCGGTGACCACCAGCGCATCGATGCCGCCGTACGCCAGCACCGCATCGGCGAGCATCGCCCGCAGGCTCGCGCGCTCGGTCAGATCGGCCGCCAGCGCCAGCGCCGGGCCGCAATCCGACGGCGCGCTGCCGGCGACGCCGATGCCATGGCCGTGCGCCGCCACGATCAGCCCGGCGGTCTCCTGCGCACCAGCCAGATCGCGGTCGGCGCACACGACCGCCGCGCCCTCGCGCGCCAGGCGTCGGGCGACCTCGCGGCCGATGCCGCTGCCGGCGCCGAGCACCACCACCACGCGGCGGGCGAGCTCGCGCTCGGCGGGCATGCGCTGCAGCTTGGCCTCCTCGAGGCGCCAGTACTCGATGTCGAACGCCTCGCGCAGCGGCAGCGCCGTGTAGCGGTCGATCGCCTCGGCGCCGCGCATCACCGCGATCGCATTGCGGTAGAACTCGGCGGTCACGCGCGACTCGCTCTTGCTGCTGCCCCAGGCGATCATGCCGAGCCCGGGGATGAGCACCACGGTGGGATTGGCATCGCGCATCGCCGGCGAGTCGGCCTGGCAGTGCTGGTGGTAGTACGCAGCGTAGGCCGCGCGATAGCTCGCCAGGCCGTCGCCGAGCAGCCGGCGCAGCCCGGCCAGATCACCGTCGACCGGATCCCACGCCACGTACAGCGGCCTGATCCTGGTGCGCAGGAAGTGATCCGGGCACGACGTGCCGAGCTCGGCCAGCCGCGGCGCATCGTGGCTGTTGACAAACTCCAGCGTCGCGGCATCGTCCTGGATGGTCGCGATCATGCGCCGCTGCGCGCTCACCTGGCCGCGCAGCCACGGCAGCACCGCCGCCAGCGTGGCGCGCCGCGCCGCCGGCGGCAGCGCCGGGCAGCGCGGGCCGCCGAAGGTCTGTGCGCCACGGTCGCGATCGGCGATGTAGCGCTCGGCGCGATTGATCAACTCGAGCGTCGTCTGGTAGCACGCGCGGTCGTCATCGGCCCAGTTGATCAGCCCATGGCCGCCCAGGATCACGCCGCGGGCCTGCGGGTGGGCGCGGCAGATCCCGGCCAGCGTCAGCCCGAGCTCGAACCCCGGCCGCTGCCACGGCGTCCAGATCACCTCATCGCCGTAGATCGCCCGCGTCAGTTCGGCCGAATGCGCCGCCGCCGCGATCGCGATCACCGCATTGGGGTGCATGTGGTCGACGTGGCGCGCCGGCACGAACGCGTGCAGCGGCGTGTCGATCGAGGCCGCGCGCGGATTGAGGTTGTAGGTGCAGTGCGGGATGGACGATACCATCGCATCTTCGGCAGCGCTCTTCAGCCCGCGGTCGGGCAGCGCCGCGTACAACTCGCGCAGGCGGTGCAGCCGCCCGAGCTCCAGCGACGCAAACGACCCGCGGTCGGCGGTGCGCAGATCGCCACCCGAGCCCTTGACCCACAGCACCTCGCACGGCGCGCCGCCCAGCGGATCGGGCATCACCACCTTCGCCGACGTGTTGCCGCCGCCGGTGTTGGTGATGCGCGTCTCGCCGCCCAGCAGGTTCGAACGGTAGACCAGCCGGTCGACGGGATCGAGTCGCGCGGCGACGGCGTCGTCCCAGCGGTCGGCGAGCGCGGGCGATGGCTCTGCGGGCATCTCTGATCCTCCTGTGGCGGCGATGCAGCGGGGACGGCGCGCCCCCGGCATGCCGGCAGCGCGCCACGTGGGCCTACTTGACGCGCTCGATGTATGCGCCCGTGCGCGTATCGACCTTCAGCACGTCGCCCTGGTTGACGAACGCCGGCACCGCGATCACCGCGCCGGTCTCGAGCGTGACCTGCTTGTTCACCGACGTCGCCGTGTCACCGCGCACCGCCATCGATGCCTCGGTCACCTCGAGATTGACGAAGGTCGGTACCTCGACGCCGAGAATCTGGGTCTCGTCGTAGAACAGCACATCGACCTGCTCGTTCTCCTTGAGGAAGCGCGCCGGCTCGCCCATCAGATCGCCGCTGATCTCCTGCTGCTCGTACGATTCGGTGTCCATCACGTGGTAGGCGTCACCTTCGCGGTACAGGAACTGCATCGTGCGCTTCTCGACGCGCACAATCTCGAGGTCCGATCCGGCACGGACACGATCTTCGATCACCTTGCCGTTCTGCAGGTTCTTCAGGCGCATCCGCACGAACGCACGCCAGTTGCCCGGAGCGACGTGCTGGAACTCTTCGACGCGGTGCAGGATGCCGTTATACCGGATGATGATTCCGGTGCGCAAATCTGATGTCGTCGCCATCGTCTGTCTCCACACCACGCGCCGCCCGGGTGGGCGGCGCTCATGATCACATCAATGCTGGTGCGGCCCCCGGTGCCGCACAACCGCTGCGCATTATAGCAAGGCCGCCGAAGCCGGGCAAGCGCCGCCGCCCGCGCGGGCCACGCTACTCCGCGCAATCGTCATCGCGCCAGCGCACCTCCAGCGGGTGGCTGATCCCGGGGAGCGGGAGCGTCCACGCCTCGGCTTCGATCGCCGCACGCTGGCGGGCGTCGAGGCGGCGCCAGGGCAGGATGGTCAGCACATGCCCGGCGCGCCGCCAGGTGCCGGCGGTCTCGCCATCGACCAGCAGCGCGCCAGGCCAGACGCGCGACGGCCACAGCGCGCGACGCTGCCGCGCGTCGGGCACCAGCAGTTCGCGATCGGCACCATGCAGCAGGAACCAGATATCGCCGCTCGGCACCAGCCGGACCGGGGCAGGCGGGGCGGGCGGCGCGTCGAACGACGGCGCGTCCCCGGCCAGGATCCATGCGTCGCCATGCGGCGTGCGCACCGGCACCAGCGACCCGCCGAGCGCCGCGAAGGCCGCGCTGCCGCGCGCGGCAGGCACGCCGGCCCAGGCCGCGAATGCCTCGGGCGTCGCGGGGCCGGCCGCGTGCAGATACCGCCGGGCCAGTTCGAGATGCGCCTCGCGCGGATCGATGTCCGGCGCCGGCACGCTCCACACCTCGGGTTGACGCGCACCGTCCCAGCGCAGCACCACCGTGCCTGTCGCCGCGGCATACCGCAGCCGGTTGGCGTCCCGCTCGCCCATGACGCGCGCCGCCTCGCCGAATGGCATCCGCGCGCCCGCCAGCGCCGTCTGCAGCCGGGCAGCCATCGCCTGCGCCCGATGGCGCGGCCCGGCGTCCAGCGGCAGCCTGCCGAGCGTGAAGACCGCCAGATCACAGCGCGCGACGACATACACGCTGAAGCGCGGCCCCCAGATCTGCACGAGCGACGGATCCTCCCAGCCGGCCGGCGTGGTGCCGGCGACGCGCGCGTGGATCGAGAGCAGCGCAGCGCGCGGCATGCTGTCCTGCAACCCCGCCCAGGCCGCGCGCCGCACGGCGTCCGGGCTGTGTGGCAGCCGCGCATCAAGGGCCGTCGCGTGGCGGCGGTGTGCAAGGATCTGCGAACGGGTGAGTATCAGCCTGGCAGCCATCGGCGACGCTCCTCCACCTCACGCGCCCATCATACAGCCTCCGCCGCCGTGCCTGGCCCTGCCCGATGCGGTGCCGGCTGCCGCAGCCGGTCGCATCAGCCCGGCATGCCGCACGGGTCCAAGCACGAGTTGTCAGGCTGCCGTGGCTGCTGCCGCCTGGCGCCGGTAGGAGCGCAGGCGCAGCGCGTCGTCCCGGCGGTCGCGGTTCCGCCAGGCGCGGACGACGGCCACCGCCACGGCGCCTGGCACGCCCCGGTTCATGCCGGCGGGCGTGAGCCGTGCGCTCACCGGGCGCTTCCAGGCGCGCTCCAGCGTGCCGCTGCCCACCGGCAACCCGCGGGCGCGGGTGGTTACCAGGCTGTACCTCCTCCTGGCCGAGCGCTCAACGCGCTGTCAATGCATGCCTGCACCCATGCCGCACGCCGCGCTTGCCCGCGCTGCCGGCATCCGGTATACTCGTGCTATCGACCGCGACGCATCACGGAGGGAGCAGCCATGATCGAGCCTGGTGGTCCCGCCGAGCGCTTTGTGCAGCTGTGGGCCGTGCCTGCGGCGGCGGCACCACACCTGCCCGGCGGCGTGCGGCAGATCTACGATGGCGACTGGTGGCCGATCCACCCGGAGGATCGGCCGTACCTGTTCGTCAATTTCGTCACCTCGCGCGACGGGCGCGTCTCGTTTGCCGAGCCGGGCGCGAGCAGCGCCGGGCCGATCTCCGGCTTCTCGGCAGCCGACCGCTGGCTGATGGGGCTGCTGCGCGCCGGCTGCGACGCGGTGCTGGTCGGCGATGGCACGCTGCGCGCCGAGCCGGAGCACGTCTGGACCAGCGCGCACATCTACGCGGATGATGCGGCGGCGTTCGCGGCGCTGCGCCGGCACTGGGGCCTGGCGCCGCATCCGGTCCAGATCATCCTGTCGCTCGATGGCATGCTCGATCCGGCCGCCGCGGTGTTTGGCCGGCCAGACCTGACGGTGCTGATCGCCACGACCACCGATGGCGCGGCGCAGGCCAGCGCCCGCCTGGCCGGCTGCGCCGCGACGCTGCATGTGATGCCGTGTGGCGATGGCCGGGTGGCGCTCGAACTGCTGATGCGCCGGCTGCGGCACGAGCACGGCGTGCGGGCGCTGCTGTGCGAGGGTGGGCCGCGCGTCTACGGCGCGCTGCTGGCCGCCCGGCTGGTCGACGACGAGTTTCTCACCCTCAGCCCGCTGATGGCCGGCGAAGCTGCCGGCCGGCCGCGGCCGAGCCTGGTCGAGGGCACGGCGTTTGCGCCGGGCCGGACGCCGCGCGCCGAACTGCTCGCGCTGCGCCGGGCCGGCGAGTATCTGTTCCTGCACTCGCGCTGGCACTACAACGCGCTGGAGGGCCCATGAGCCTGCTGCACCGGCTCACGCCACCGGACATCCGCCCGCCGTTCGCGCGCTATGCCCACGGCGTGGTGGTCACCGCCGGCGCACGGCTGCTGTTCTGCTCCGGACAACTGGGCGTCGCGCCCGATGACAGCGTGCCGTCCGATGCCGAAGCCCAGGCCGAGCGCTGCCTGCAGAACATCGATGCCGTCCTGCACGCCGCCGGCATGCAGCGCGCCGACGTGGTGCGGCTGAACGCCTATGTCACCGACCGTGCCCACATGGCGGGGTACATGCGCGCGCGTGACCGGTACTTCGCTGCGCTGCCGCCACCCGCCTCGACGCTGATGATCGTCGCCGGCTTCGCCCGGCCCGAGTTTGTCGTCGAGATCGAGGCGATCGCGGCGGCAGAGGGAGCGGCGCCATGATCGGCTACTGGGCAGACCTGCCGTCCAGCGCCTTCCGCGACCTCGACGGCGCGCAGGCGGTCGCCATCCTGCCGCTCGGTGCGATCGAGCAGCATGGCCCGCATCTGCCGCTCGCCACCGACCGCGATCTGGTCGATGCGGTGCTGCAGCGCGCGCTGGCGCGCCTGGCAGCCGCACCGCCGCCCTGGTCGGTGCTGGTGCTGCCGACGCTGGCAGTGACCAAGAGCAACGAGCACGGCGCGTTTCCGGGCACGCTCAGCCTGAGCGCCGCGACGCTGCTGCAGGTGCTGCACGAGATCGCCGCGTCGGTGGCGCGCGCCGGGGTGCGCCGCCTGCTGCTGTTCAACGGCCACGGCGGCAACGTCGCCGTCCTCGAGGTGGCCGCCCGCGATGCCCGCGCGCTCGGGCTGATCACCGCCAGCGCGTCGTGGTTCCAGATGTGCGGCGCCGAACAGTTGCTCGATGCGCGCGAGCGCCAGCACGGCATCCACGCCGGCCTGAATGAGACCAGCGCGATGCTGGCGACGCGCCCGGGCCTGGTGACGCTGGCGCTGGCCCACGGGCAGCGTTCGGCCAGCGAGGACTGGGCCGAGCGGTATCGGCATCTCGGACTGGCCGGCCGGGCGGTGCGCCCGGGCTGGCTGATGCACGAGCTCAACCCGTCGGGGGTGGCCGGCGATGCCGGCGCCGCCACGGCCGAGCTCGGCGAGCACCTGCTCGAACACGCGGCAGCCGCGCTGGCCGAGGCGCTCGCCGAGTTTGTCGCATTCGATCCGGGGGGTGCGCCATGAGCCAGCATGTGGTGCTGCGCAACGCCGCCGTGCCGCGCGCGCTGGTCGCCGACGCTGCCGCGTTCGGCGGCACGCCGCGCGACGACTGCCTCGTCGGTGATCTGCATCTCGTCGCGGGGCAGGTGGCGGGCATGCAGCCGCGGCCGGTGCCGCCCGGCGCCGAAGAACGCTTCCTGCGCGGCCAGATCGTGCTGCCACGGCTGGCCGAGGTGCATTGTCACCTCGACAAGTGCCACACCGTCGCGCGCCTGGCGCAGGTCGGCGGCGATCTGCAGGCGGCCATCGCGGCCCAGCACGCCGACAAGGCGCGCTGGAGCCAGCCCGACATCCTGCGCCGCGCGACGCGCGGCCTCGCCGAGCTGCAGCGCGCCGGCGTGGCGCTGGCGCGCAGCCATGTCGACTGGGAGCCCGACGACGTGGCGCAGCGGCGCGCGCCGGCTGCCTGGACGGTGCTGGAACGCCTGGCTCAGGAGTGGGCCGGGCGCATCACGCTGCAGCGCGTGGCGCTGCTGCCGCTCGAGGCGTTCGGCGATGCCGATGCCGCGCGCTGGGTGGCGCGCCAGGTGGCCGACAGCGACGGTGGTGTGCTCGGCGCGTTCATCTTCGACCAGCCGCAGCGCCGCGAACTGATACGGCGTGCCTTCGAACTGGCCACCGAGATGGGCGTGTCGCTGGATTTTCATGTCGACGAAGGCCTCGACGCGGCGCTCGATGGCCTGACGACGGTGTGCGAACTGGCGATCGACTGGGATAACGGCCGGCAGATCGTCTGTGGCCACGCCTGCCGGCTGGCGGCGCTCGACGGCGCGGCGGCCGAGCGGGCGCTCGATCTGGTGCGCGATGCCGGCGTCGCGATCGTGGCGCTGCCGACCACCAATCTGTATCTGCAGGGCCGTGGCGCCGGCACGCCACAGCAGCGCGGCATCACCCGGCTGCGCGAGCTCGCCGCGCGCGGCGTGCCGCTGGCGGTCGGATCGGACAACGTGTGCGACGCCTTCTGCCCGATCGGCGCCCACGATCCGCTGGCGGCGCTGGCGACGGCGGCGCTCGCGGCACATCTCGATCCGCCCTACGACCGCTGGCTGCGGCTGGTGACGACCGATGCGCGCCGGATCCTCGGCGCCGCGCCGCTGCACGTCGATCGCGCCGCTGCCGGCGATCTGCTGCTGGCCGAGGCGATGCATACCGCCGAGGTGGTGGCCGGCGCGCCACGCCGCCCGCTCGAGGAACGCCGCCGCCCGGCGGCAGGGTGAATGCCATCAGCAGATCGGGGACGCGATGAACTCACGGATCGACTGGCGCGCGGTACGCGCTGCACTCGGCGATGTGCCGGTGCTGGATCGGCCGGCGGTGGTGCGACAGCGCTCGCGCGACTTCTACTGGTATAGCCCGCTGCTGCGCCGCGCGCTCGATGGCTGCTGCGCCGAGCTGGTGGCGCAGCCGCGCTCCGAGGCCGAGCTGGCGCAATGCCTCAGCGTGGCCTACACCTACCGCGTGCCGATCGTCCTGCGCGGCGGCGGGACTGGCAACTATGGCCAGGCGGTGCCGCTCGAGGGTGGCATGATCATCGAGACGCTCGGCCTGGATCAGGTCGCCGAGATCGGCCCGGGGATGGTGCGCGTCGCGGCGGGCTGCAAGATCGGTGCGCTCAATGCCGCGCTGCGCGCCACCGGCGCCGAGCTGCCGATCTTTCCCTCGACCCAGGATATGGCGACGATCGGTGGCTTCATCGCCGGCGGCTCGGCCGGCATCGGCTCGCTGCGCCACGGTATGCTGCGCGATCCGGGGAATATCATCGCCCTCACGGCGCTGTCGGTCGAGACGACGCCGCGGCGGCATACGTTTCGTGGTGCGGCGACCGAACTGCTGCATCATGCCTGGGGCATCAATGGCGCGATCGTCGAATTGACGCTGCGCACCGCGCCGCTCGGCGACTGGATGCAGACGATCACGTCGTTCGAGACGTATGGCGCGGCGTTTGCGGCGGGCGCGACGCTCGGCGCCCGTACCGATCTGCGCTGCAAACTGGTGACGACGCTCGACGCACGGATCGTGCCGTACTTCAACCGACTGCGCGAATATATGGGCGCGGATCGCGCGGTCATGCTGGGGATGATCGAACGCGCCGATGTGCCGGCGTATCGCCAGTTGATGGACGTGCTCGGCGGCCGCGTCGAGTTCGTCATGGACGATGCGCAGCGCGAGGCCGAGCATCTGCCGCATGTGTTCGAGTTCTCGTATAACCATACGACCGCCCAGGTGCTGAAGGTCGACAAGTCGGCGACGTATCTCCAGGTGCTGGTGGCGGCGCCGCTCGATGCCGGCCGCATCGTGGCGCTGCAGCGCCTGCTGGGCGATGATGTGCTGATGCATCACGAGTTCTCGCGCCTTGATGGCCAACTGGTGGCGTTCGATATCCCGATCGTCCACTACCGCTCCGATGAGCGCCTCGCCGAGATCATGGCCTGCTATGAGGCGGAGGGCTTTCCGGTCTCGAATCCCCATACCTACATCATCGAGGACGGCGGCATGAAGCGGGCGAATTACCGCCACCTGGCGCTCAAGCGCGAGCTCGATCCCCGCGGCCTGCTCAATTCGGGCAAGTCGCGCGAGTGGGCGCGCGTGCGGCATCTCGATCCGGCCGCGATCCGCGCCCTGGAGGGGTGAGGCCCGCGCCTGGCTGTGCTCCGTGACGGTCATCATCATCATCGGAAGGGTCGTTCCATCATGCTCAAGGCGCCGCTCGCCCGCTCGCTGACGGTCCATTACGCCGCGATCCAGAGTGTCTACAACATGGGCTACAGCGGCATCATGAGCTTCGCTGCCGTGTTCCTGCTCGACCGCGGCTTCAGCAACGCCGAGGTTGGCATCACGCTCACGATCGCCAGCGCGCTGACGCTGCTGGTCCAGCCGCTGGTGGCGGCTGCGGCGGATCGCCATGCCGAACTCACGCTGCGCCGGCTGGTCGGCGGTATGCTGGCGGCGGTGGCGCTGCTGGCGGGCATGCTGTGGCTGACGCCGGCGCTGCTGCTGCCGACGGCCCTGCTCTACATCGCGATCTTCTGCCTGCAGTCGCTGCAGTATGCGCTGCTCACCTCGCTGGCGATCGAGCAGATCAACGCCGGCGTGCCGCTCAACTTCAGCGCGGCGCGCGGCTTCGGCTCGCTGGCGTTTGCCGCGCTGTCACTCATCCTCGGCTTCGCCGTCGATGCGCGCGGCGCCTGGATCATCATGCCGATCATCATGGCGCTCAGCCTGAGCGGCATCGCGCTGGTGGCCGCGTTCCCCCGGCCGCCATACGTGAATCGCGCCGATGGCATCGTCGCGTCGGGTCTGCTGGCGTTCTGTCGCGGCAACGCCCGCTTCATGGCGGTGATCACCAGCATCGCGCTGGTGTTCTTCTCGCATGTGCTGATCAATACCTACACCGTCCAGATCGTCGACGCTGCCGGTGGCTCCCGCACGGATATGGGCATCGCGACCGCCCTGGCGGGGTTGCTCGAGTTCCCCGCGATGGTGCTGTTTCCACTGCTGCTGGCCCGCCTCGGCCGCGCTAGCACCATCCTCAAACTATCGGGTGTGGCGGTGGCGCTCAAGACTGTGCTGACGCTGCTCGCGACGGATATGACGGGTATCTATCTGGCTCAGTCGCTGCAGTTCTTCGCCTTCGCCTTGTTCGTGCCAGCATCTGTGTATTATGTAAATCACGTCATCGCCGACGTCGACAAGGTCAAGGGGCAGGCGCTGATGACGATGGCGGTGGGCGTGAGCAACATGGTGGGCAACTACGTCGGCGGCATGTTGCTGGACCTGCCGGGCGGCGGCGTGAGCCTGATGTTGGGCGTCGGGCTGGCGGTCTCGCTGGTCGGGCTGGTGGCGCTGTTCGTGATCGACGGGCTACCGGTGCGGCGCGGCACGGCGCATGGCTGAGCGTGACCGGCGCTTGACGCATTCTTGAGACAGACCAGAACGTCGCATGAACCGGCGCTGGCAGACTGGATGTGGCAGTCAGTCAGCCGGAGGCATACATGAGGCGGTGGATCGGGATCGTTCTGGCGGGTGTGATGCTGGCGGCATGTGGTACTGCGGCACCAGCCGCCACGCCGACGCCGGAGGCGCGTGCGGTGGCCGACGGCGGCGACGGCATGCACGCCGGACACGACATGGCGATGGACGGGGCGGACGCGCATGCCGGGCATCTGATGGGCGACGCGCCGTTCGATGTGCTGTTCATCGACGGGATGCTGGTCCATCACGCCGGCGCGGTCGTGATGGCACAGCAGGCGTTGGCCGAGGCCGAGCGGCCGGAGGTGCGGGAGCTCGCCGGGGCGATCATCGAGGCGCAGCAGCGCGAGATTGCGCAGCTGGCCGAGTGGCGCGCCAACTGGTTCGCCGACCAGCCCGTCGCCGTCGCGCCGGCGTTCGACATGGGGCCGATGACCGTCGCGCCCGGCGATGCGCCGTTCGACCAGCGCTTCCTCGAGGCGATGATCCCGCATCACGAGGCGGCGGTCGTGATGGCGCAGCAGGCGCTTGAGCGCAGCGGGCGCGACGAGATCCGCCGGCTGGCGCAGGCGATCATCGCCACACAGCAGGCCGAGATCGACCAGATGCGCGAGTGGCTGCGCCGCTGAGGGTGCCGGCCGCGGGACGGCGCCGCGCGATCCGGATGTGGCGCAGTGCGCCGGGCTCCGTGAGCATGCCATGACGCCAATCGCCCTGATCGTCGAGGATGAAGTTGCGCTGGCGCGGCTGGTGCGCGATTACCTGGCGCAGGCCGGCTTCAGCGTCCGGCTGGCACATGACGGGCCAACCGGCCTGGCGCTGGCGCGCGCCTGCGAACCGGACCTGGTGGTGCTCGACGTGATGCTGCCGCACCTCGACGGGCTGGCAGTCTGTCGCGAGCTGCGCGGCTTCTCGGACGCCTACGTGCTGATGCTCACCGCGCGGGCCGAGGAGATCGACCGCGTGGTCGGGCTGGAAGTCGGCGCCGACGACTACCTGGTCAAGCCATTCTCGCCGCGCGAGTTGGTCGCACGGGCGCGGGCGATGCTGCGCCGGCCGCGGCGGCGGCCGCTGGCCACGGCGGCGGCGGTGCTCGGCGGCGGCGGTCTGCAGCTCGATACCGTGCGCCACGAGGTGCGGTGCGACGGCCGCCCGGTCGAGCTGACGCAGCTGGAGTACGCGCTGCTGCACACGCTGGTCGCCGCGCCGGGCCGCGTCTTCAGCCGCGCCCAGCTCATCGGGCAGGTCTGGGGGCACGCCTTCTACGGCGACGACCACGTCGTCGATGTACACATCGCCAACCTGCGCAAGAAACTCGGCGACGATGCTGCGCAGCCGCGCTTCATCACCACTGTGCGCGGCGTCGGGTACTGCTTTGGCCGGAGGCGCTGAGATGCGGCGTGCACCCGGGCTGGCGACACGGCTGCTGCTGGCGCATCTGCTGGTGATCGCGGCGGCGACCGGCACGCTGCTGCTGGTGACATGGCTCACCGCGCACACGCTGCACGAACGCCTGATGCTGGCGATGCTCGGCCCCGACGCCACGTGGAGCATGGACCCGATGATGCTGGCGATGGAGCGCGCGACCGATGCCGTGTTCCAGACGGCGATGCTCCAGGCGCTGCTGCTCAGCGGCGCTGCCGCGACGGTGGTGGCGATCCTGATGAGCATCTGGCTGTCGCGGCGGATCGTCGAGCCGCTGCACCAGGTGCTCGCCGCCAGCGAACGGATCGCCGCCGGCCAGTATCACGAACGGCTGACGCCGCGCGGCAGCGCCGAGCTCGCGCAACTGGCGACGCAATTCAACGCGATGGCCGCCGCCCTCGAAGGCGCCGAGCGACGCCGGACCGCGCTGATCGGCGACGTGGCGCACGAGCTGCGCACGCCGCTGGCCACCATCACCGGCTACGCCGAAGGCGTCCTCGATGGCGTGGTGCTCGCCGACGACGCGACCTGGGCGCTGGTGCACGACGAGGCGCGCCGCCTCGGCCGTCTGGTCGACGACCTTCAGCAGCTGTCGCACGCCGAGGCGGCCGAACTTGCGCTGCACCGCGGGCGGCACGCGGTGGCGGCGCTGGTCGATGCGGCGGTGGCACGGCTGGCGGCGCGCCTGGCCGCACACGAGGTGCGCCTGGTGTGGCAGCCACCCGCCGAACCGCTGGAGGTGCTGGTCGACGCCGACCGGATCATCCAGGTGATCGTGAACCTGCTGGACAATGCCATGCGCCATACGCCGGCCGGCGGCATGGTATGCATCAGCGTCGACCACACGCGCGCGGATGTGGTGATCGGGGTGCGCGACAGCGGCGTGGGCATCGCCGCCGAGCACCTGCCACACATCTTCGAGCGCTTCTACCGCAGCGACCCGGCGCGCGCCCGGGCGACCGGCGGCGCCGGCATCGGCCTGACGATCTGCCGGGCGCTGGTGCAGGCGCATGGCGGCACGATCAGCGCCAGCAGCGCCGGCGCCGGCCAGGGCACCAGCGTGCGCTTCAGCGTGCCGCGGGCCGATGCCCCGTAGGGTGGGGCGGGCTGTGCGGCTGGCGGGGCCGATGGGGCGTGATGGCGCCATGTGCCACTCAGCGCGCCACAAACGGAACATGGCTCGTCGTGGCGGTGGGGTCCCAGGCGTTGCCGGTGAGCACCAGCAGGCTGAGCAGCGTCACCGAGTCCTCGTAATAGCCCTCGTGGCGGTCGTGGACATGCAGGTAGATGTCGTCGAGGAACGCCTGCTGCGTCGGCGACGCCATCGCGGCCACGCCGACCGGTGCGGCGAAGAATGTCGTGAAATAGTCACCGTTCGCCGTGCCGTCCAGCTGATAGCCGGCCTTGATCTGCAGGGCGGAGCCGTGCGCCGCACCGTTCAGCCACGCGACCAGGCGGCGCACGATCGCCGTCGAGGCGGCGTCGCCGTTGAGCACGGCATCGCTGCCGATGCGCCATGGCACGCGACCGGCGTTGTAGTGGTAGTGGCCGTCGTGCGGTCCCTCGAGAAAGCCGGCCGGCGCCGGCGCGCAGGCCACGGCACAGCCGATGAGGAAATCCGGCACCAGCCCGGTCAGCGGGCTGTACTCCGCCTGGATGGCCAGGATCGCCGCCTGGGACTGGCGGATCACGGCGGCCCAGCGCGCATCGCCGGTCGCACGGCCGAAGGCGCGGAAGTGCGCCGGCATGATGTCGGACGTGCGCGGCGTGCCCTGGCTGTACGGCGTCCCGTCCGGCTCCACCCAGTCGCCCAGCAGCGGCAGCCGGCTGGTGGCGCCGATCGTCGCGGCGAGGATGCCGTCCAGCAGCGTGAGCGCCGCCTGCCGGTAGTCGACCGCGCCAGCGCTGCCCCACTGGGCGTCGGCCAGCAGGAGCGCGTATGCCATGTCGGCGTCGCCGTCGAATGCGCTGGCATTGCCCTCGACGGCGGCATCGCCATCGACCTTCCAGGTCATCAGGCGCGGGTCGCCACCGCTGGGATGTGCCCGGGCGAACGCCCAGAGCCCGTCGAACAGCGTCTGCGCGGCGGGATCGTGGCCGGCGAGATAGGCGACGATGATCATGCCGTAGCCCTGGCCCTCGGAGACGGTGGCGCTCGAGCCGGTGCCGAACGCCACGCGGTAGCGCGGCCGGCCGGTGGCGCTCACGCCCGCCGGCACCAGGTAGTCGCGCTTCCAGGCCTGATAGAACTGGCGCACGTGATCGTCGAGCTCGGCCTGGGTGAACTGGCTCGGGCGCAGCGTGCCGGGAGCGTAGGCCACATGGGCGGGGAACGGGCGGCGCGGGCCAGCGGATGCGCCGGCGGGCGGAGGCGCGGCGGGAACGGCGGGGCGCGCCGTGCCGGCCAGGGCGAGCAGCAGCACGACGCCCAGCGCGCCGCCGATGAGCAGGCCTGTCGTTCGCATCGCGTTCACCTCGGGGCGGCTCGCCCGCATTCGTCACGACGCCGCGCGGTGCGCGCCGGCCACCGCCCGCGCGTCCAGCGTACCAGATTCCAGCGCTGGGCGCGAATGATGCCGCGCGCCACGCATGCCCAGCACGCCACCGCCGGCGCTACCCGAGCAGTTCGGCGCGGCACTCGGCCAGCCAGGTGCGCGTGGCCAGCAGTTGCCCGAGCCGGAACCGGACCACCAGCCGGTCGAGCGGTGCGGTGGCTGCATCCTCGGCCTGGCTGGCCAGCCACGCGATACGCTCGGCACAGGCCGCCTCCTGCGCAGCGATCAGCACCGCGAGCGTCGCCGGCCCCTCGCGGCCGGCACAGTACAGCCGCGCCATGAACTCCTGGCGAAACTCGCGCCCATGCTGCACCGGCGTGGTCACCCAGCGCGCATAGGCAGCCTCGCCGGCGGCGGTGAGCTGGAACATCCGCCGCGGCGGACGGCGCCCGGCGACTTCCCGGTGCTCGCGAATGTACCCCTCGTCGACCAGCCGGTCCAGCGCGGCATAGGTCTGCCGCTGCTTGACGTGCCACACCAGGCGCAGGACGTCGGTCTGTGCGAGCCGCTTGTGGATGGCGTAGGCGTGCGCCGGCGCGCCACGCATCAGGCCCAGCAGCGCGTATTCCATGCCGAGCGGGAGTTTGACCATCGGACTCATCGCATCCCCTCTTGACAGCCTCCGGCTCCCGCGGTAGTATCGCAGCATTCATCAATACTGCGTGAAACAGTATTGACTGGTTCGGCTGCGACCGGGGCGCAGAGAGACGGGGGCAGTATGCGACACATCCGCGCGGCAGCCAGCGGCATCATCATGCTGGCCATGCTCATCGGCTGCAGCGCGGTGCAGCCGGGCGGCACGATCAACGTCTACGCTGCGGCATCGCTGACCGAGGCGTTCGAGGAGTTGGGACGCGGCTTCGAGGCGGCCAACCCGGGCAGCGACGTCGTGTTCAATTTCGCCGGATCGCAGCAGCTTGCGACGCAGATCAACGAAGGCGCGCCGGCGCACGTCTTCGCCTCGGCCAACGCGAAGCAGATGCATGCGGTCATCGCCGGCGGCCGGATCAGCGCGGCGCAGGTCACCGTGTTCGCGCGCAACCGGCTGGTCGTGATCACGCCGCCAGACAATCCCGGCGGCATCGACCTGCTGCGCGACCTGGCGCGCCCCGGGCTGCGGCTGGTGCTGGCCGCCGACGTCGTGCCCGTCGGGGAATACAGCCTGACGGTGCTAGACAATGCGGCGGCCGCCGGCTATGGCGACGGCTTTCGCCAGCGCGTGCTTGCCAACGTCGTGAGCTACGAGGATAATGTCCGGGCGGTGGTGAACAAGGTCGCCCTCGACGAAGCCGATGGCGGGATCGTCTACGCGACTGACGCGGCCGCTGCGGCGGTGCGGTCGCTCGCGATCGACGAGCCGCTGAATGTGGTGGCCAGCTACCCGATCGCGGCGCTCGACGATGCCGGCGCCGGCGCCACGGCGTTCGTGGCCTACGTGGCATCGGCCGACGGCCAGGCGGTGCTGGCGCGCCACGGATTCGGCGCCGCGCCATGACCGCGCTGCGGCGACGATCATGCCGGCCTGCATCCTGACGGCGACGGACGGTGCGACAGGATGCGATGAACCGACGACCACACGCGCTGCTGCTGATCGCCGCGCTGCCCGCCCTCGCCTACCTGCTCATCCCGCTCGTCGCGCTGGGCGGGCGGCTCGACGTCGGGCAGTTCGCCGGCGCCTGGCGCCAGCCAGCCGTCAGCGACGCCATCCGCGTCAGCCTGGGCACCTCGCTCGGCGCCACGCTGCTGGCGGTCGTCGGCGGCACGCCGCTCGCCTGGCTGCTGGCGCGGCACCAGTTCCGCGGCCAGCGCATCGTCGACACGCTCGTCGACCTGCCGATGGTCCTGCCGCCGGCCGTCGCCGGCATCGCGCTGCTGCTGGTCTTCGGCCGGCGTGGCCCGCTCGGCGGCTGGCTCGAGAGCCACGATCTCACCATCGCCTTCAGCCCGATCGCGGTCGTCCTGGCGCAGTGTTTCGTCGCGGCGCCATACTATGTCCGCACTGCCGTCGGTGGCTTCGCCGCCGTCGAGCGTGAGCTCGAGCACGCCGCCGCGCTCGATGGCGCCAGCACCTTCCAGGCCTTCCGGCTGGTCACGGTGCCGCTGGCGGGGCCGGCGCTGATCGGCGGCGTGGTGATGACCTGGGCGCGGGCGCTGGGCGAGTTTGGCGCCACGATCATCTTCGCCGGCAATCTGCCCGGCCTGACGCAGACCATGCCGCTGGCGATCTATCTGGGGTTCGAGCGCGATCTGCAGGTGGCGCTCACGCTGGCGGCAGTGCTGCTGGTGATCTCGTTCGCGGTGCTGGCGCTCACGCGCCGCATCCTGTGGCGCGCCGACGAGCGCTGAGCACCCCGACGCGCACGGCTGGCCGATGCCGGTACCACACCCGCGACGGGGCGGTCACGCCCGGCGCTGCGCGCAGGGAGGCGCGCTCGCGCTGCCACCACGCACACTGTGCGCTCCAGGCTTGTCGGGCCGTCGTGCAGGAATCGACGGCGTATCCGCTCGATGCGCGCGCCATATCTCGCGGCCGGTGCTGATCGATGCACGCGCGCACCGAACGCGCCCGGCGCGATTCGTATCCACCCAAACATCGCACCACGATACCTGTTGCGTGCAATCCGCGCCGTGACCACTCACACAGTTGCCGCACCACACTCCAGAACGCGGCCGAGTCATCCGGCCCGTATCGCCGGGCATCCATTGAATGTGGCACCCGCCCATGCTGACCACGTGCTGCGGCCGCAGCGATACCCGCGATGAGTCATCTATGCCATGCAGTACATCATTCCGGCGGGCGGTTGAGTCACCAGGCCGCCATCGCTGGCATCCATCCATGTATGCCCTCGTCTACCTGCTGAACATGCCGACGATATGATTGGTCAGCACACGCCGGATGCCGGGCGATCGCTGACGGCAGTATGCCCACCTCGCGCACCGAGCGTGCTGTCGGGTCGGATCATTGAATCGCATGCACCACTCCAGTTGATCAGAATCTGTGATACAATGAGCGCGGGCTGAGAATCACGTGTGCTACAAAACCGGTTCTTCGCACGCTGAGGGCTGCATAACCGGTCGTGAGTTCGCAGCAGCACCGCCGGCCCGTCGATCATCCATGCAATGTCCGGCCAGACTCGTAACGAATCGTGTTGATTGTCAACGATGTAACGCAGCGATCAATCGGTAATCATACACGACCGCATTGAAGGCAACGATTCGCCACTCATACCGATCAGTAATATCATTTGCAACCTCATCAATGGTAATATGATGACTACTCGTGAGGTTACTGCATGACAACTGAGATTCTGCCACGTCTATCAAATCAACGCTATCGTATTCTGCGTTTCGCCGGAAAAGGTGGAGCTGGTCAGGTATTTGAAGCAGTTGATACGAATTTACGCGGTACACGCGTCGCAATCAAGCAGATATACGTCAGAAATGATCAAGAACGCCGTGACATTGAGACCGAAGTAGACATTTTGCTCAATTTGAGCCATACGAATTTGCCTAGGATCAGTGATCAATTTACCGAAGGGTATCATCACTACATCGTGATGGACTTCATCGATGGGCTGCCATTATCACAGCGAGAAGACGCTCTCTCGATTGAAGAGGTTATTGATCTCGGCAAGCAGCTCTTGTCAGTCCTCGAATATATCCATAAGCAGAACCCGCCAGTCGTTCACCGCGACATCAAGCCTGGCAACATCATCAAGAGTGTGTCCAATGATCGGGCATATCTCATCGATTTTGGCATCGCGAAACGTGGCGGTGATGTCAGTGTAAAAGCACTGACCAAAGACTACGCACCATACGAACAGATCATCGGTGCAGAAACAGATATGCGCACTGATATCTTTTCGTTGTCGGCAACGCTGTATTTTCTTGCGACGGGCACCAAGCCTGTCGATTCGCCGACGCGCTATCAGTCCATCATGGCAAAGAAGATTGATCCGCTCGTCAAGCCACCATCGTTGCCAGACGCACTGACAAAGTGGATTTTGCGTGGTCTCGAGATCGCACCGGAGCAGCGCTGGCAATCAGCCCGAGAAATGCAGGCAGCGCTCGTGCACATCGAGCAAGGGCTGCAGCAACGGCAAACGAAGCCGAGTTCGGCGATCACCGAGCCGATGAGGCAATTCAGTGAGCAACTCCGCCAAACCTGGGCAGCCCGCTTCCAGCAGCCTGCATCATCAGACGACACGGTAGCGCGACCGGATTCGGCGCCTGGAGCAGCGGGATGGGCACCACGGTTGCGCGTTGCGCTGATTGCGATCGGAACCGCCAGCACTGCTGGTGTGCTGGCGGTCGTACTGATGCTGGCACCAGGTGGAACCGGCCCGGGGTCAGTGGAGGGCATCGACAGCGCAGCCCGGCTGTTTGGCCAGGCGATCGGCGCAGCGACGCCGACGGCAACTGCCGAGCCGACTGTGACGCCGACGGCAACTGCCGAACCGACCGCGACGTCAGCACCGACCGCGACGTCGGCACCGACTGCGACGCCGACGGCAACTGCCGAGCCGACTGCGACGCCGACGGCAACTGCCGAGCCGACTGCGACGCCTGCGCCAACGCGTCGCCCGCGGGTTGCGACGGCAGTGCCGCCGACGCCAGCACCAGCAGCGCCGGCTCCGGAGGCGCCGACCCCAGCGCCGGCTCCGGAGGCGCCGACCCCAGCGCCGGCTCCGGAGGCGCCGACCCCAGCGCCGGCTCCGGAGGCGCCGACCCCAGCGCCGGCTCCGGAGGCGCCGAC
>JAGWYG010000135.1 GCA_018969485.1 Chloroflexota bacterium | reverse complement strand
GGAGCAGCCCGGCGATCGCGCACAGGCGCTGGCTGAGCTGGAACGGGCGACCCGCGCGCTCGATGCGGCGCGTGACCCGCAGTTGGCCGAGCGTCGTGCATTGCTGGATCGGCTGGCGCGCGCGCTCGACGCGCCCCAGGCGGCGCAGGCGCTGCGCGAGGCGGCTGTCGCCGATCCCGCGGCCCGTCAGCGGCTCGCCGAGACCCTGGCGCGCGAGGCGGCGGCGCTCGGTGCGGCGGATCCGACGGGCGCGGCGTTGCAGCAGGCTGCCGATGCGCTGCGCGGCGACGATCCGGCGGCGGCCCGTGATGCGCTCGATGCGGCGGCGGATGCGCTCGATGCGACCGGGCAGCAGGTGGCCGATGCGGCGGCGCGCGAACGCGCTGCGGCACAGCTGGCGCAACAACGCGATCAGTTGGCCAGCCAGGGCGATGCTCCCGACGCGGCGGCGGGCGATGCTCCCGACGCGGCGGCGGGCGATGCTCCCGACGCGGCGGCGGGCGATGCTCCCGGCCGACCGGGCGACATCGGCACCGGCAGCGGCACCGGCAGCACCACCGACGCGCCGAGCATCTACCAGCCATTCCAGCCCGGCGAGGCCGCCGACGGACAGCAGGTGCCGGGCCAGATCGGTGCCGACGGCACCATCGAGCGGCAGCAACTCCCCGGCGCGCCACTCGCCGCCGACGGCACGCTGCGCCGGCCGCTCGCCGACGTGCTGCCCGACTACCGCGAGCAAGCCGGCGTCGCGCTCGACCAGCAGCCGTTACCGCCACACCTGAAAGACTACATCCGCGACTATTTCGCGGGACTGGGCCCGTGATCAGCGCGACAGGAGCGACGCATGACCACATCCGACCTCAACGCCCGCGGCATGCACCCGGACATCTTCCGCCAACGCGCCCTGGCCATCGAGCAGGAAGTCGGGCGGGTCGTCGTCGGCCAGCGCGCCCTGATCCGGCAAGTCGTCATCACCCTGATCGCCGGCGGCAACGCGCTGCTCGAAGGAGTCCCCGGCCTGGCGAAGACCACGCTGGTGCGCTCGCTGGCCGACGTCATCGACTGCCGCTTCAGCCGCATCCAGTTCACCCCCGACCTGATGCCGGCGGACATCGTCGGCACCACCCTGATCAGCGAGGATGACGACGGCCGCCGGGTATTCCGCTTCGAGCCCGGGCCGATCTTCGCCAACCTGGTGCTGGCCGACGAGATCAACCGCGCGACGCCGAAGACCCAGAGCGCCCTGCTCGAGGCGATGCAGGAGCGCACGGTGACCGTCGCCAAGACGATCCACCGGCTGCCGGGGCCGTTCTTTGTGCTGGCGACGCAGAATCCGCTCGAGATGGAGGGCACCTATCCGCTGCCCGAGGCACAGCTCGACCGGTTCTTCTTCAAGATCGACGTGCCGTTCCCCACCACCGAGGAGCTGATCGAGATCGCCGCGCGCACGACCGGCGTGGCGACCGCGCAGCCGCGGCGGGTCGCCTCGGGCGAGGAGATCGTGGCGATGCAGCAGCTAGCCCGCAGCGTGCCGATCGCCAGCCACGTCGTGAGCTACGCGGCGCGGCTGATCAGCGCCACCCATCCCGAAGACGCCTCGGCGTCGGCGGCGGCGCGCAAGTACGTGCGGTATGGCGCCAGCCCGCGCGGCATGCAGGCGCTGATCATCGCATCGAAGATCGCCGCGCTGATCGAGGGGCGCTACAACGTGTCGTTCGGCGACATCCAGCAGGCTGCGCTGCCGGCATTGCGCCATCGCGTCCTGCTCAACTACGAGGCCCAGGCCGAGAACAAGCGCGCCGACGACGTCATCCGGGAGATCGTGGCCGCGGTGAAGCCCGAATGAGCGCGACCGCGCTGCTCGATGCCGGATTGCTGCGCCTGCTCGACCGGCTCGCGCTGACGGGGCGGCGTGCGCCCGCGGCGGCGGCGGGCGGCGAGCATCGCAGCGCGCGGCGCGGGCAGTCGGTCGAGTTCGCCGACGTGCGGCCATACGCGCCCGGCGACGATATCCGGCACATCGACTGGAGCCTCTCGGCGCGCAGCGGCCGTCTGTTCCTGCGGCTGTTCGTCGCCGAGGAGGAGCGCGATGTCCATCTGCTGCTCGACACATCACCCTCGATGGCGTGGGGGCTGCCCGAGAAGCTGGGACAGGCGCGCCGCGCGCTGGCCGGCTGGGGCCTGCTCGCGCTGGCGCAGCGCGACCGCGTGCTGGTGCACACCGGCGCCGCCGGATCGCTGCCGCTGCGCGGGCGCGGCGCCTTCCCGGCGCTCGCCGAGGCGCTGCAGCGCGCACCGGCCCGCCCCGCCGACCTGCCGGCGCGCTGCCGGGCGCTGGCGGCTGTGGCGCGCGGGCGATCGGCGGTCGTGTGCAGCGATCTGCTCGACGAGCGCTGGCGCGACGCATTGCTGGCGCTGACGCAGGTCGACCTGACGGTGGTTCACGTGCTCGCGCCGCAGGAGCTCGCGCCGGAGCTCAGCGGCGACCTGCGGCTCGTCGATGACGAGGGCAGCGCGCCGCTGGACATCACCTGCGATGCCGACGCGCTGCGCCGCTACCGGGCCCGGCTCGCCGCGTGGCTCGACGACGTGCGGCAGCACTGCCGCGAGCGCGGCATCACCTACCTGCCACTCGGCAGCGAACACTCGCTGGAGCGCTGGTTCGGCGACGACCTGGTGCGCGCCGGCATCGTGAGGAGCTGAATGATGGGCCTGCTCGCGCCTGCCGCACTGCTGGCCGCGGCGGCGGTCCTGCCGCCGATCATCGCGCTCTACATGCTGCGCATGCGCCGCCGCGAGCAGCGCGTCTCGTCGACCTTCCTGTGGCGCGATCTGGCCCGCGAGCCGGTCGCGCAGACACCGTGGCAGCGGCTGCGCCAGCACCCGCTGCTGTGGCTGCAGCTCGCCGTCGCGCTGGCGCTGGTGTTCGCGCTGGCGCGCCCCTGGCTGGCAGTTCCCGGCGTAGCCGGCGAGCACCTGATCCTCATCCTCGACCACTCGGCGAGCATGGCGGTCGTCGAGGCCGACGGCACCCGGCTGGCGCTGGCGCAGCGCCAGGCGCGCGACCTGGTCGACCAGGGGCTGATCGGCGGCCGGGTGACGCTCATCACCGTCGGCGACGCGCTGCGCATCCCGCTGACCGACTCGAGCGACCGGCGTGCGCTGCGTGCGGCGCTCGACGCGCTCCAGCCGATCGGCGGCAGCGACCTGCGCCAGGCGCTCACCGTCGCGGCAGCGCTGGCGGCGCGCGAGCGCGGCAGCGAGATCGCCATCATCTCCGACGGCAACGTCCGGCTGCCCGACGCCTTCGTCGCGCCAGTCGCGACGCGCTACTTCCCGATCGGCGCGCGCGCCGACAACGCCGCCATCGTGGCGCTCGCGCTCGACCCGGGCGCCACCGGCCAGCAGGCCTATGTCCAGCTGCAGAACCACGGCCGGCAGGCCGTCGCGCGCCGCCTCGAGCTCTGGTGCGATGGCCGCCTGACGCGCGCCATCGATGTCACCATCGACGCCGGCGCTGAGCACGTCGAGCGCTTCGAGCTCGATCTGACGGTAGCCACCATCGAGGCGCGGCTGGTCGGCGATGACGCGCTGGCGCTCGACGATCGCGCCTGGGCCAGCGCCCGCCCGCGCGGCGCGACGCTGGTGGCCGTCCAGCCGGGCACCGATCCCTACCTGCCCACCGCGCTCGCCTTGCTGGACGGGGTCGAGGTGGTGACGCCAGACGCAGCGGTGCCGGCCGACATCACCATCCTCGACGGGGTGGTGCCCGATCCGCTGCCGGCGGGGCATCTGGTGTTCATCGCACCCCCGCGCGCCACCGAGTGGTTCTCGGTCACCGGCACGCTCGAGTTCCCGCCGATCCGTACCAGCACCGAGCCGAGCCCGCTGCTGCAGCATGTGGCGCTGGGCGAGGTGAGCGTGCTGCGCGCCGTGCGCATCGTGCCGGGCGCATGGGCGCAGGTGCTCGCCACCGGCGACGGCGCCCCGCTGCTGCTGGCCGGCGAGTCCGCCGGCCGCCGCATCGTCGTGCTGGCGTTCGCCCTGGCCGACTCCGACCTGCCGCTGCAGATCGCCTTTCCGGTGCTGCTGGCCAACATCATCGACGCGCTGGCCCCCGATGCCGCCGGCGGCAGCGGTGCGATCAGCGGGATGCCGCTGCGCGTGCCGCTCCGCAGCGACGTCGTGGCGCTCGACGTCACCACGCCCGATGGCACGATCCGACCGCTGCGCATCGACGCGGGGGCCGCGCTGGTCGGCGACACCCGCCTACCGGGCATCTACCGGTTTGCCGCGCAGCGCAGCGATGGCGCGCGCGACGCATGGTCGATCGCGGTCAACCCGGTCGACGCCGGCGAATCGCAGGTCGGCCCGCAAGCCACGCTGCCGATCGGGCAGGTCGGTGGTCTCGGGAGCGCCATCACGCGCGCGGCCGTCGGCCGGGCCGAGTGGTGGGCGCCGCTGGCCGCGCTGGTGCTGCTGCTGGTGCTGCTGGAGTGGCTGGTGACCTACCGCGGCGCGCTGGCGGGGTGGTGGGCCACGCTGCGCGATGGCGTCCGCGCCTGGAGGCCGCGATGAGCGACCTGGGGTTCGTCACGCCCGAATACCTGTGGCTGCTGGCGGTGATCCCGCTGGTGCTGGCGCTGCCGTGGCGCGACGCCGGCTGGCGCGGCGGTCGCCTGCGCCGGCGCCTCGGCCTGCTGCTGCGCGCCACGATCATCGGCGCGCTGGTCTGCGCGCTCGCCGGCGCCCGGCTCGGCTGGCCGGTCGATACCACCACCACGATCTTCGTGGTCGACGGCTCGGACTCGCTGGCGCCGGCACAGCGCGAGGCGGCGCGCGGCTACCTCGACGAGGCGCTCGGCGCGTTGCCCGCCGGCGACCGTGCCGGGATCATCGTCTTCGGCAATGACGCGCTCGTCGAGCGCGCACCCGGCCCGCCGCGGCCGCTCGGCGAGGTGCGCTCGCTGCCGCTGGGGGTGCGCACCAATCTGGCCGACGCGCTGCAGCTCGCGCTGGCGCTGCTGCCCGGCGACACCCGGCAGCGCATCGTCGTGCTCTCCGACGGCGGCGAGAACCGCGGCAGCGCCTTCGAGAGCGCCCGTGTGGCCAGCCTGCGGCAGGTCAGGATCGACACCGTCATGCTGGCGGCACAGCGCGGCGCCGACGTCGCGATCGAGAGCCTGAGCGTGCCCGGTACGGCGCGCGACGGCCAGCAACTGCAGATCAGCGCCCGGCTCAGCGCCAACCACGACGCCGCGGCGCGCGTCGCCGTGCTCATCGACGGCCGACTGGCCGCCGAGCAGGCCGTCGCGCTCGATGCTGCCGGCCGCGAGGTGCTGTTCACCGTGCCGGCCGGCAGCAGCGGCATCCGCCGCATCGACGTGCAGGTCGATGCCGCGAGCGACACCGTGCCGCAGAACAACCGGGCGGCGGCATTCACCCGCATCGATGGCCCGCCCGCGCTGCTGCTCATCGCCGGCGTCGCCGGGCGCGCCGAGCCGCTGGCGCGGGCGCTGCGCGCCGCCGGCGCCCGCGTCACCGTCGCACCGCCCGCCGATGTCGACTCATCACTGAGCGCGCTGGTGCAATACCAGGCGGTGATCCTCGTCGATACCGCGGCGCGCGATCTGCCGCTGGCACTGCTCGAGGCGCTGCCCGTCTATGTGCGCGAGCTCGGCGGTGGCTTCGCCATGACCGGCGGCCGCGAGAGTTTTGGCGCCGGCGGCTATCGGCGAACGCCGATCGAACCCATCCTGCCCATCCACCTCGACGCACAGGACCGGCTCGATCGCGCCGATGTCGCGCTGGCGCTGGTGATCGATCGCAGCGGCAGCATGGAAGAGCGCGCCGGCGGCACGCGCACCAAGCTCGATCTCGCCCGCGAGGCGGTGTATCAGGCGGCGACCGGCCTGGCCACCCGCGACACCTTCGGCGTGGTGGTCTTCGACGATCGTGCCCAGTGGAGCGTGCCGCTCCAGCCGCTGCCGACCGCGCTCGAGATCGAACAGGCGCTCGGCCGCATCAGCATCGGTGGCGGCACCAACATCCGCGCCGGCGTGGCGCTCGCCGGACGCGACCTGCTGACCGCCGACGCCGCCGTCAAGCACATGATCCTGCTCAGCGACGGTATCTCCGAGACCAGCTACCGCGATCTGGTGCGCGAGCTCGCCGCCGCCGGCGTCACCGTCTCGACCGTCGCCATCGGCGACCAGGTCGATCCCGGGCTGGCGGTCGTGGCCGAGCTCGGCGGTGGGCGTACCTATCGTGCGACCCGCATCGACGAGATTCCCCGCATCTTCCTGCAGGAGACGGTCCTCGCCGCCGGGCGGGATATTGTCGAGGGCGATCTGGTGCCGACGGTCGGCATTCCTGCGCCGATCATCCGCGCCTTCGACGCGCTGCCGCGCCTGACGGGCTACAACGGCGGCGAGGCGCGCAGCGAGGCGCGCACCATCCTGGTCGGCTTCGACCAGCAGCCCATCCTGGCGCAGTGGCAGGTCGGCCTGGGGAGCGTCGTCGCCTGGACCAGCGACATGGCGGGCGAGTGGTCGGCGGACTGGCTGGCATGGCAGGGGTTCGTGCGCTTCGCCGGCGGGCTGGTTGACGTGCTGGTGCCGCCGGCGTCGCCGGCGGGCGTGGCGCTGCAGACCAGCATCGACGGCGGCGAGACGGTATTCGATGTGACGGTGCGCGATCCGGCCGGCCGGGCGCTGGATCAGGCGCGCATCACGGCACGCCTGCTCGATCCGGACGACCGTGCCGCACCGCTGGCATTCCGCCAGGTGGCGCCCGGGCGCTATCGGGCGCTGGCGCCGACGTCGGCCGCGGGGGTGTATGTGCTGCAACTGACGGCGGCCGATGCCGCCGGAGCGCCACTGGGCGCGCTGACGAGCGGCGTGGTGGTGAGCTATGCCGCCGAATACGCCGTGCGCCAGGAGAATCCGGCGCTGCTGCGCGAGCTGGCGGCGCTCACCGGCGGGCGCAGCGATCCGCCGGCAGCCAGGATCGCTGCGGCGCCGGCCGCGCCGGTGCAGGCCGTCCACGAGATCGGCTGGTGGCTGCTGTGGCTGGCGCTGCTGCTCTGGCCGATCGACATCGCGCTGCGCCGGTGGTTTCCGGCGCCCGGCTGGTGGCGGCTGCGGCGCCTGGCTTCGCCGGTGGCTGCGGCGCCTGCGGGCGCCCTGCCACA
>JAGWYG010000025.1 GCA_018969485.1 Chloroflexota bacterium | reverse complement strand
CGCTACAGCAGCGTCACCGGCCGGGTGTACTTCGCCTGGGCCGACGAGAATGGCGGAGCATCGGGCAAGAAAGAAGTCTGGTTCCAGGAGTACGATCCGACGGGCAATGCGTACACGACTGCCGACCGGATCAGCAATAGTCCCGAAGATTCGAACATCCCGTTCATCGGCGTCGGCTCCGCCAAATTCGAAGTCGTCTGGCAGGACAAGGGTTCGACGACGACGCTGCAGGCGTACCGCAATGGTGGTTCGCTGGCCGGAGGGAGCGGCGGCGGGGGCGGCGTCACCTGCTCGGTCACGTCGGCCGACGACGCGTTGCGGGCGGCGCAGGTGCGCGTGATCAACCCGAACACGACGCTGACCGCAGGCGGCGACGCACAGGTGGCCGGTGGAGCATCGGACGGTGACGTCGCCGCGACACGCATCGCGGCGTATCGCGTGCTGATCGTACCGAGTGGCAGCTGTACCAAACTATCCGCCTATCGTCTGCCGGGCGAGAGCAGTTTCACCGCGATCGCGACCGCCTCGGTCGATCGCACGGCCCTCATGTCGTCGACGCCCGGCGCACAGGGGCCGACGACGATCACGGTCCGCGTCAAGGACGAGGCTGGCCGCGAATCGGACGTCACCACATCGTTGACGTATGACACCTCGGCACCTGCCGTCGTCGGCACGCCGACCATCGCCGTCAATGGCAGCATCAACGCGGCACTGCAGACGTTCACCGTGAGTAATCTGACGGTGTCGGATAACCTGCAAGCCGGCAACTACTGGGGCGTGTGGGTGGCCAACGAAGAGTTGCCGACGAGCGGGGCGCCCGTCGCCGATCCCAACAACGCGGCGCTGAAGTGGTATCCGGTGCGCGTACCAGTGGGCGATCGCCAGTCGACGAGCATGGAGTTCACCTGGAACCTGCTCGAGGGCATCTATCCGGCGTGGGCGACGGACAAGCCGGCAACCTATCGCATCTACGTCCGCTTCCTCGATGGCGCCGGGAACTTCAGTGCTACGTCGCTCACGACGGACGTGACGATCGCGGCCGGCTACGAGACGCAACCGGCACAGTTTGTGCCGAATCTCGAGCGCTGACGGGGCAGGGTGCTGTCGATGGCCGACCGTCATTCCGCCGTACGGCGGCACCTGCAGCGCGCATTGCGCCGAATCACGGATCATACCAGGCGGCTCGCTGGCGATGCCAGCGGGCCGCTGGCGCTGCTGGCGCTGGCGGTGGCGTTGCTGCCGCTGGCGACTCCTCGCGTGTACGCGACCGATGAGGTGCAATACTATGTGTATCTGCGTTCGTTGCGCTTCGACGGTGATCTGAATTTCGCCAACGAGTATCGCCGATTCGCCGAACTGAACCCCCATGCAGGCGTCGCCGACAGCTTGCTGCAGCCGGATCGCATCCGCGAGGCGACCGGGCTGTACGGCAACATTGCGCCGGTAGGGTCGGCGATGATGTGGGCGCCGTGGTTCCTGCTGGCCGACCTGGCGACGCAAGTGGCGAGATGGTTCGGTGCGCCCATCGCGGCCGATGGCTACTCGTGGCCATACCTGGCGTCGGTCTGCTACGCCTCGATGGTGTACGGCCTGCTCGGGCTCCTGCTCTGCTATCGCCTGGTGCGACGCCTCGTCGGCACCGCTGCCGCGACGATCAGCGTGGTGACCATCTGGTTGGCGACACCGCTGGTGTTCTACATGTATGTCCAGATGCCGTTCGCCCACGCGACCGGCTTCTTCCTGACCAGCGCCTTTCTGAGCGTCTGGCACGAGACCCGTGCCGCCCGCAACTGGCGCGCCTGGATTGCGCTCGCCGTGATCGGGGCGCTGATGACGATGACCCGCGAACAGCTTGGGTTGTTCCTGGCGATCCCGCTGGTTGAGGCGCTCGGCGGGTATCTCCGGGTGCTGCGCCGCCCGGATCGCGGCGTCGATTGGCTGCGGCTGCTGCGCCGCCACGTCGTCTTCGCCGGGGTGCTGCTCATCGGCCTGACGCCGCAACTGGTCGTATACCAGGTGCTCAACGGCGCCCCCCGGCCGGCGGGCGAGGTGTCAGGGAAGCTGAACCTGTGCAGCCCACATGCCATCGATACGCTCGTCGATTACGACCCGCGGCCGACGCGCTGGTGCGTCGCTGATGCCCAGTACGTCGCACGCACGCCGGCCTGGAGCCGCGGGGCGCTGCTGTGGAGCCCGGTGCTGCTGCCTGCGCTCATCGGGTTGTGGTGGCTACGCCGCCGCGATGCCGGGCTCTTCGCCGCACTGGTCGGCGGCGTCGCCTTGCAGGTCTACATCAATGGCGCATTCGGCACGACGTGGCATCTCAGCGGTGCATTCGGATTTCGTCGCCTGATCGAGTGCACGCCAGCGTTCGTCGTCGGCCTCGCCCTGCTGATCGAGCGCGTCCGGCCGATGTCCGGGCGGGTGGCGCTGCTCGCGCTCGCCGCGGCGTTTATCGCGTGGAATGCCGGACTGGTGCTCAATGCCACGCTGTTCAACGACGTGACCCAGCTCCGCCGCGGGCTCACCTGGCCCGACCTGTGGCGCTGGCAGTTCGAGGCGCCGGTGAACCTGATCGGCCGGCTCGGCGATCTGCTGTTCGATCGCTGCCGGCTGCTCAAGAATTGCTGAGGCGTGCGCCGCGCAGCATCCCGTCGGGGGCACCCCGGCGTGCGTGTGCGGCGCGCTGGCCGTGATGCTGCCGCTGCGCAGCGGCATCACCCGATGGTCGCACCGCTGGATACCACGCCATCGCCACACGCCGCCTCGCTGGCGCGGGCGCGCACGATGACATTGCGGCCAACCCTGGCTCCGGCCGGGATGCGGGCACGCTGGCCGACCACCGTCAGACCGGTGTTGAGCAGCGTCGGGCTGGTCGCGTTCGGCGTCTGATCGTCGCCATCGCCGACGCGCGCCCCAGTGCCGATCACCACGTGCTTGTCGAGGATGGCGCGATCGACCACTGCACCGGCTGCAACCACCACATTCGAGAGCACGATTGAGTCGCGCACGACGGCGCCGGCCTCGATCACCACGCCCGGTGAGAGGACCGAGCGCACCACCGTGCCATAGACCCGCGCGCCATCACAGATCAGGTTGCCGGCAACCCGGGCCGCATCACCGATCTCCGCCGCCGGCCGCTCCTCGCTGCGGGTATGGATCACCCACTCCGGATCGTACAGATCCAGCGCCGGCGTCTCGCCGAGCAGCGCCATGTTCGCCTCGTAGTATGCCTGGACGGTGCCAACGTCGGCCCAATATCCCTGGAAATGATACGACGCGACGCGCGACTCGGCGACCAGCCGCGGCATCAGGTCGCGGCCGAGATTGGCGGCAGGGCTACCCGCCAGCATGTCGAGCAGGAAGCTGCGACGGAACACGTAGATGCCCATCGACGCCAGGCTCGAGCGCGTACGGCGTGGCTTCTCCTCGAAGTGGCTCACCGTTCCATCGTTCTCGACCGTGACGATGCCGAAGCGGTGCGCATCGTGCGGGCTCACGCCATGCACCGCCAGCGTCACGTCAGCTGCATGCTCCTGGTGAAGCCGCAGCATCGGCCGGTAGTCCATGGTATACACGTGATCGCCAGCCAGCACCAGCACGGCATCGACCGGTTGCTCGGCGATGTAGTCGGCGTTGGCGCGCAGCGCATCGGCATCACCCCGCTGCCAGGCACCGCCCTCGCTGGTGAGGTAGGGATGCAACACGCGCACGCCGCCGATGCGCCGGTCGAGATCCCACGGCTTCCCCACGCCGATGTGCTCGTGGAGCGAGCGCGGCCGGTACTGTGTCAGCACACCGACGTTGGCGATGCCCGAGTTGACGCAGTTTGACAGGCTGAAATCAACGATGCGGTACTTGCCGGCGAACGGCACCGCTGCCTCGGAGCGCTCGGCCGTCAGCACGCTCAGCGCCGGGCTCTCGCCGCCGGCCAGGATCAATGCGAGTACACGAAGCATCGGCTTGCCTCCTCTGGGCATGTACCACAGGCTGTTTCACCGGCTTCGGCGCCCGGCGGACGGCAGGCGCCCGATGCCGACGACCACGATCAGATCGTCCCGCCCGACGGCACCTCGCGGTCCGGGAATGCTTCCACATCGCGATCGGCATTGATCAGCACATTGCGGCCGATGCGCAGCCCGGCGGGAATGTGCGCGCCCTTGCCCACCACGCTGATGCCGGTATCGAGGCGGTCGGGAAACACCGCATTCACGATCGACAGATCATCACCATCGCCGAGGTGGACGCCCGCTCCGACGACGACATTCTTGTCGACGATCACCCGGTCGAGGACCGCACCCGGCCCGATCCAGCTGTCATTCATCACCACGCTGTCGCGCACCACTGCGCCCGGCGAGACATAGACGCCGGGCGAGAGCACCGAGCGCTCGACGCTGCCACGGATGATGCAGCCATTGCAGACCATGCTGTGTGCGACGCGCGCCTGAGGGCCGAGTTTGGCTGGTGGACGCTCTTCACTGCGCGTGTGGATCACCCACGCCGGATCATAGAGGTTGAGCGAGTGTGCCGGATCAAGCAATTGCATGCTCGTCTCCCAGTACGACTGGATGGTCCCGACATCGACCCAGTAGCCGTCGAACGGATAGGCATAGACGCGATCCTGGCTGATCATCGCCGGGATGACGTGACGGCCGAAATCGATCCGTGGCGTGGCTGCATCGCCCTCAGCCAGGCGCTGCTGCAGCACATCGGCGTTGAACACATAGATGCCCATGCTCGCGAGCGTGCCCTTGTCGCGTTGCTTCGGCTTCTCGGTGAACGCCGTCACGCGCCACTGCTCATCTGCCGTCATGATGCCGAAGCGGTCAGTCTCCTCGAGTGGCACGTGCATCACCGCGACTGTGAGATCGGCACGCTGCCGCTGATGAAACGCAACCATCGCGGTGTAATCCATCTTGTAGATGTGATCACCCGAGAGCAGCACCACGACATCGGCACGGTGGTTGCGGATGTACGCCAGGTTCTGGAGCACCGCATCGGCCGTACCACGATACCAACTCTCGTCGCGTCGTCCCTGGTATGGCTGGAGTAATTGGACGCCACCGCGGGCACGATCGAGGTCCCAGGGCTTGCCATTGCCGATATGGTGGTTCAGCGAGTGCGGCCGATACTGGGTGAGGATCGCGACATCGAAGATTCCCGAGTTGACGCAATTCGAGAGCGGAAAGTCGATGATGCGGAACTTGCCGGCAAACGGCACCGATGGCTTGGCCCGCTGTTCCGACAGCACCGTCAGCCGGGTTCCTTCGCCACCTGCCATGATCATCGCGACGACGCGCATAGCCTGCCTCCCTGCACTCAGCCAGCGACGGTGCGCAGCACCTCATCGAGCACCCGACCATTGGTCGCGATCGCCTCGCCGGCGTGGATCGTCGGCACACCACGCCAGTCGGTGAAGGTCCCCCCGGCCTCAGTGAGCAGCGGGCTGAGGGCGGCGCAATCCCAGGCGCTCATCACCGGATCGACCACGACCTCGGCGCGTCCGGTGGCGACGAGCACATAGGCGTAGCAGTCATTCCAGCCACGCTGGATGCGCGTCGCCGCGACGAGGCGCTCATAGGCGGCCTCACGCCCATGGGCGCGCACGCCGGCCACCTCGGTGCACAGCAACAGCGAGTCGCGCAGCGCCGCAACATGCGAGACGCGCGCCGGCCGACCGTTCCACAGGCAGCCCTGCCCGTGCGCGGCGCTGAGAAACTCGCCGAGCGCCGGCAGATTGACCGCCCCGACGACCGGCAGACCCTCGCGCTCGAGCCCGACCAGCACGCCATACAGCGGAACGCCGTAGATGAACGCCTTGGTGCCATCGATCGGGTCGAGGATCCAGCGATGTGACGCGCCGGGATTGGTCTCGCCCTCTTCCTCGCCCAGGATGCTGTGGTGCGGGTAGCGCGCGGCGATCAGCTCGCGCATCAGACGCTCGGCTTCGCGATCGGCGATGGTCACCGGCGTATCATCGGCCTTGGTATCCGGCACGACGCCGGTCTGGAAATAGCGCAGGGTCACGCGCCCGGCAAGCCAGGCGAGCTCGCAGGCGAATGTCCGCAGGGCGTCGAGGGTCTCGGCAGCCATCACTCCTCCGTCAGGCCAGCTCGCGCAGCGCGCCGAGCACGCGGTCATTCTGCTCCGGGGTGCCGATCGTGATGCGGATGTGATCGTCGAGCCGCGGCTTTCGGAAGTAGCGTACCAGGATCCCACGGCGCATCAGACCATCGCGCAGCCCGGCGGCACGCGCCGCGGCCGTGGTCGATGCATCAGCTGAAACGCGACATAACAGAAAGTTGGCCGCACTCGGCAGCGGCGTCAGGCCAGCAATGCTGGCGAGCGCGGTGCGCATGCGTTCGCGCTCGGCGGTGATCCGGGCGACGCACCAGCGCTGGTGCCCGAGATCGCCCAGGGCGGCGACGGCCGCGATCTGCGCGGCAACGTTGACATTATACGGCTGCTTGATCTTCCACAGATGCCGGACCACCGAGTCGTGCCAGATGCCATAGCCGACGCGCAGCCCGGCGAGCCCGGCCCACTTGCTGAAGGTGCGCAGCACCACCAGATTGGGATGATCGGCGACGAGATCGGCGACGGTCTCGCCAGCGAATTCATAGTACGCTTCGTCGATCACCAGCAGCAGCGGGAGCTCGAGCAACCGCAGGATCGCCGCGCGCGCCAGCGGATTGCCGGTGGGGTTGTTGGGTGCGGGCAGAAACAGCAGGCGCGCCTGCCACTGCCGCGCGGCCGCCTCGATCGCCGCGACATCGATATCGAATGCCGCATCACGTGGCACCTCGACGACGCGCGCACCATACAGTGCCGCATCGAAGGCGTAGACGCCAAACGTCGGCGGACAATCGAGCATGACGTCGCCGGGCGTCAGGCACAGCCGCATCGTCAGGTCGATCAGTTCATCGGAGCCGGCGCCACAGACGATGCGCGTGGCTGGCTGCCCGGTGTACTGTGCCAGCGCCTCGCGCAGCGCGCCGCTCTCGGGATCGGGGTAGATAGCGTTGCGCAGCGCGCCCGCCGGGCCAGTCAACTCGGCGAGGGCCTCCAGCACCGCGGCCGAGGGGCCATACGGATTCTCGTTGGCGTCGAGCTTGACGAGATGCCCGGCCGGCATGCCGAGGCGCGCCGCCAGCACATCGAGCGGCATGATCGGCGCGTACGCCTCGAGCGCGTCGATGTCGGCGCGCAGGAACGGGGTGAGCGACATGTTCAGCCCTTCTCAATCCATGGTGGCGGGCGGCGGGCAAAAAAGGCCTGCATGCCGGCCTGCGCTTCGCTGCCGCGTCGGACGTCGGCCAGCGTCGTCAGCGTCGCCGCGGCAGCGGTCGGATCATCGCCGGCGAGCATGTCGAGCAATCGCTTGGTGGTCGCGATCGCGCCGGGCGCACCAGCCAGGCAGCGGCGCGCCAGATCACGAACCGTCTGATCGAGATCGCTGCGGGCGACGACCGCATGCACCAGGCCGATCTCGAAGGCGCGCTCGGGCGTGATCCATTCGCCGCTGACGAAGAGCGCGCGGGCGTGGCCGACGCCGATCTTGGGCACGACGAAGCGCGCGAAGATCGCCGGAACCAGCCCGATGCGCACCTCGCTGAAGCCGATGCGACTGTGATCGGCTGCGACGGCGAGATCACAGCAGGCGACCAGCGCGGCGCCGGCGCCGATGGCGACGCCATTGACGCGCCCGATGAGCGGCCGGGGACAGCGCCAGACGCGCTCGAACAAGATGGCGAGGCGCTGGAGATCGGCATGGTTGGCGGCATCGTCGAGGACGAGCGAGTCGCGCATCCACTGCAGGTCGCCGCCGGCACAGAAGGTGTCACCGGCACCGGTCAGGACGATGGCGCGCGCATGCGGATCGCTGCCGAGTTCGTCGAAGACCGCGATCAGGCGGTCGATCGTCGCCGGGTCGAGCGCATTGCGCACCGCTGGCCGCTCGATCGTCACTGTCACGATGGTGCCATCGCGCTCTACCCGCACCGTCATGTGGTTGCACTCCCTTCAGATCGTCATGGCCCATCCTACCACACCGGCGCCGCGGTGATGGCGCGCGCGCCACGCGATGTGCGATGGTTGCTGCGCCGCATGGCCACGCGCCCCCGGCGGTCATCGCCAGCGGCGACGAAACCGAGGCGGTGGTAGAGCCGCCACGCGGCGATGTCGTCGATGTCGACGAGCAGATACCACGGTGCGTGCCCGCCGGCAGCGAGCCGCCGGCACACCTGTGCCACGGCAGCAGCGGCATGCCCGCGTCGGCGCTCCGCAGGTGGCACGTACACTGCGGCGATGCGCACACCATACGGGCCGGGCAGGCCATGGCCGACCATCGCCCGCGGAATGCCATCGGGCTCCCAGAGATACAGCGTGCGATCAGCGCCGGTGACCCAGCGCTGGAATGCGGCGGCGGCGCTGGCCTGGTCGCCACCGCCAGTGGCGCGCTGATAGTCGAGGAACCATGCGGGCAGCCAGGGCCGGTCGGCATGTGTGGCGCGCCGCAGCAGACCAGGACCGGCCGCCGCAGGCGTTGTTGTGACGACCAGGACCGCGAGCCGGGTGGTGCTCACGGCGCCGCTGCCGGTTGCCGCGAGGATGTCGGCGATGTCGGGGGCACCAGGCAGGCGGCGTGTGACGTGTGCTGCTGCCACCGGGCAGCCAGTTGCAGGGCGGCGGCGCGACTCATCGCCGACCAGAGTGCCGGGCCGTGGTGCGGCAGGTAGATGGCGCCGACGACCGTCGCCGCGGCGCACGCCAGGAGCCACGCCCGCGGCGCACGCGCTGCGCTGGCACCGGCCAGGATGCGGTTGGTGTCGCGATCGCGGGCGAGGTGCGCGGCGAGCGCGCGCTCAAGGCCGAGCGGCGCGGCGAGGCGGGCGATGGTGATCATCGTGGAATCACGCAGCACCCGCCGGATCGATCAGGCATCGGGTGCGCCATGCGCTGGCGGCCGGGTCGATCGGGCACGATCCCGTCAGGCACCCGGCACCGCCGATCGATGGATCGTCGCTGATCGGCTGCGCTCGGTTGCCGGAGGCGCAGGCGTGCCACGGCATGATGCTGGCTGACCCATGCCCGCCGGCCTGCCGACGGGTATGCCGGTGCGACGCAGGCGAGCAGGGTGGCTGCACCGGCTGCGCTGGAACGTCGGCTGGTGTGATGCGTGACGGCGCAACACATGCGCCACGCGCTGTCCACCCGGCGCAACGCGCCCCGCGCGATCACCGCGCGGGCGCCGCGCGCCCCACGGTCCGACGGCGCCGCCGCGTGGTGGGGCGCCGACATGAGCCATGTGCCAGCTGACACGCCTGGTGCGGCCCGGGCCCACAACCACCGGCGCACCGCCGAGGCCGTCGCTGGCACATCGCCGCCAGGCAGTTGGCGACCGGCTGGAAGTGTGGTACAGTCGCCACCGCGCTGCACCGCGGGCCTGCCCGACGCGCCACTGCCGCGAGTGCCATGGCGGCCCGCACCGCTGACAGGCGACGCTGATGGATTCATCGACACTCCTGGAATGGCTACGCAACCGGCATCCCGACGCCACAGTCGCACTCCTCGCCGACACGCTCGGCGGTTTTTCGCATACCACGCTGGTCGTCAGCATCGATGGCGTGCCGTACGTGGCGAAAGCCGGCACGATCACCGCACGCCGCGAGGACATCCGCCGCGAAGCTGCAGCCCTGACGCTGGCGACCGCCGCCGCGTTGCCGGCGCCGCGCCCGCTGGCGCTGCTCGAGGACGCCGGCACCACCGTCCTGCTCACCGGCCGGCTGCCCGGGCAGGCGGGCGTGACGCTCTACCAGGCGCCACCGGCGCAGCGCTGTGCGGCGTTGGCGCGGCTCGGCGCAATCATGACGCGCATACACGCCGTCGCCGCCGATCCCCACGACGCGCCGCTGGCGCCGATCGCGGTGCCGCACGACGCGCTGGCTGCCGCGCTGGCCGGCGAGCCCGATGCGGCCACGCTGCTGGCGCAGTTCGATGCTGCATGCGCCATGCTGCCCCAGCGCCGCCGGCTGGTGCACGGCGACGCCGGGCTCCACAACCTGGTGTGGCATCCCGACGCCGCAGCACTCGTGGACTGGGAGTGGGCTGGCTGGGGTGATCCGCTGCTCGACCTGGGATGGATCGCCTGGACACTGCGGTTTCGCCAGGTCGCCGCCGGTGAAGCGGCGCACTTCTGGCGCCAGTACGCCGATGCCATGCCCGACCCGGCGCTGCTGCATGCGGCAGCGCTCGCCCGCATCGCCCACCTGCTCGTGCGCGTCGCCAGCATCCCGGCGGCGCGCGCCGAATGGCTGCGGCGCGCACGTCGCACCATCAGCGGCTGACGCCAGCCCGGTCGCCGTGCCGAACGGCATCAGCCCATGCCAGCCTCGAGTAGGATTCGCACCTGATCGAGCGCATCGCGCTCGCGCGGGAAACTCACCATCAGCATCGCCTGCGGCAGCGGGATCCACCGGACATCATCGACTTCGGTGATCTGCGGCACCAGCACGCCGTCGGTGTATTGCACCAGGAAGAGGTCGACATATTTATGAATGCGCGTCCCGCCGACGCGAAACCAGTACTCGATCGTCGTCAGGTGGCAGACCACCGCCCCACGCAGCCCGGTCTCCTCAGCGATCTCGCGGATGGCCGCATCCTCGGCACGCTCACCGCGCTGCACATGCCCCTTCGGCAGACCCCAGCGCCGTGCCGCGTGAGTCGCGATCAGCGCCACCTCGATCCCGCCCGCGACGCGCCGATAGATCACGCCACCGGCCGAATACGCCACCCGCTGCACCAACTGATCCTGTCCGTCCCGTGTCATCGCTTGCGCCGCATGCATTCAGCGACGGCGCGCCAGCCGGCCGGCACGCATATCCCAGTAGTTGTCGACGGCGAAGCGGATGCGATCGCGCGCCTGCTCGGCATCCTCCCAGCCGATCGGCTCGACACGAGCACCCTCGAGATCCTTGTACACCTTGAAGAAATGCTCGACTTCGCGGATGTAGTGCGCCGGCAACTCCGTGTAGCTGGCATAGTCGGCGAAGAACGGATCGTAGTGCAACACCGCGAGCACCTTGTCATCGGCCTCGCCGCGATCAGTCATGCGAAACATGCCAATCGGGCGTGCCTCGACGATGCAGCCGGTGAATGTCGGCAGGTTGGTCATCACCAGGACATCGAAGGGGTCATGGTCGTCGTAGTAGGTGCGCGGGATGAAGCCGTAATCGCCCGGATAGTGGACGGCCGAATACAACACGCGATCGAGCTTGAACGCCCCGGATTCCTTGTGGAACTCGTACTTGTTACGCGACCCCTTCGGGATCTCGACGACCACATTGATGACATCGGGGACGCTCGGCCCGGGATCAAGGTCATGCCACAGATTCATCGCGTCGTTGCCTCATCGTGTGCGGCGGAACCACCTGACGTATTATAGCATGCGCGGGCCAGCGCACCCGGACGCCGCTCAGAAGAGCATCGCACCAGCCTCGCGCGCCAGCCGGCGCACCAGATCAGCCTCGTCGGTCTTCCCCTGCCCGGCGAGCGTATCCGCGAGCTCGTTCATGCGTCGCACCAGCGCCGTCGTGATCTGTGCCGGGCTCTGTCGCAACCGCCGGGTGGCCGCCTGGGGCGTCTCGGCGGCGAGCAACTCGCGGATGAACCGCTCCTCAGGCGTGAGCGCCTCATCGCGCACTTGCTGCGCAGTCGTGCGGATGGCCTCGAGCCGTTCGACGATGTCATCGCGGCGGGCACGGCGGGCGTTGTCGAGGTTCGCCTCGATCACCGTCGTGAAGGCGTCGTCGAGTTGCGCGAGATGATCGCGCAGCACGGCAGACAGATCATCGGCGACGATGACCTCGCGCAGCAGGTTGGCGGCCGCCTCGAGCTGCGCCTGAAGTTCCTGATCGAGGCGCTCGATGATGGCAATCAGCGCATCGCGTCGCGCCTCGAGCTGGCTGGCCGCACCATGCTCGTCGGCATTGAGCGCGTCATCGATGCGCATGCCGATCGCCAGCACCATCTCGTAGCCGATCGCTTCGCGGTGCTGCCGCACCAGCGCCTCGAGCCCGGCGTCGTCGACAGCGAGCAACTGTGCAAGCAACGCCTCATCGACGGGCTCGGCACGCATCGCGGCGCCGGCCAGCAGCGCCTCGAGGCGGCCGCGCAGTTCGTTCAGCAGCGTCGTCGCATCGCTGCGGCCGGCGGCGTCGTTGGCGCGATAGAGCGCATCGAGCGTGGCAAAAAACGACTCATCGAACGCGGCGGGGTCGGCGAGCACGAGCTGCTCGAACTCGTTCACGTCGCGCTCGAGCGCGCCGAGCAGGGCGGTGAGCATGGTGAATGTGCGTTGCTGCGCCTGGAGCATCTCGCGCGTGATGCCATCGCCTTCGAGGATGACATCGACCAGCGCCTCGATGGTGAGGAAGTGACGCGGTGCGAGCAGATGCGCCCGGTGCGCGTCTGCCGGCAGGGCGCGCATCAGGCGCGCGGTGACATCGCCGATGAAGCGCTGCTGATCCTCGGGGCGGGCGTTCAGCTGCGTCGGAAAGTGGACCAGATACAGCCGCTTCTCGTGATCGTGATAGATCAGCGGCGCCGCCAGCGCGACAGGATTGCCACACGACTGGCAGATCGCCAGATTGAGCTGTTCAGTGATCAGCGCCTGCTTGAGCTCGGGCTGGCTCGCCGCATCGATGACCGTGAACAGGCGCGCACGCATCGGTGCACGGCACGCCGGACAGTTGAGCTGAATGACCTGCGCCGGTGCGGGTGATGACATGACGACCGCCTCCGTCTGGCTGGCGCGGCGCCTGCATGCGCCGCCAGAGGATTATAGCACGTGGATCTCACGGATCCGGCTGCCAGCGAATGCGCTGCGCGAGCGTCCGGTCGGTGATGCCGGGCGCGAGCAGCGCAGCCAGGATCAGCAGCCGGTCGCGCCAGCCGACATAGGCGACGCGTGGCTCGCGGCGGGCTGCCCGCAGCAGGGCATGCGCGACGACGGCCGGCGCGACGCCGGCGGGAATACGCGCGCGCCGCTCGGCGCTGGCACCCGGCCGGCGCTGGTGGAATGGCGTCGCCGTCGTGCCCGGGCGAACCAGCGTGATTGCGATGCCGCTGCCGGCGAGCTCGACGCGCAACGCCTCGCTCATCCGGTCGAGCGCTGCCTTGCTGGCAGCATAGGCGCCAGCCCAGGGCAGCGCTCGCCAACCGACGACTGAGGAGACCAGGATGCACTGACCGCGCTGCTGGCGCCGCATCGTCGGCGCGGCTGCCTGGATGAGCGCGAGCGGAGCGATGAGATTGACCGCCAGGATCGCCTGCAGCGCGCCGGCATCGGTGGTCAGCGCGGGCGCGGCGAGCCCGGCGCCGGCATTGGCGATGATGAGGTCGACGCGACCGTAGTGCCGATTCGCCGCATCGACCAGCGCTTCGGCAGCCCCGGGCGCGGTCAGGTCGCCGGCGATCGCGATGGCGCCGGTGGCGGCGGCGACGGCATCCAGCCGCGCGTGGTCGCGTCCGCTGATGATCAGGTGCGCACCGGCGGCGGCAAAGGTGTGCGCCGCGGCTGCACCGATCCCTGATGATGCGCCGGTGATGATGACGCTGCGGCCACGCGGATCCATGCCTGCCTCCATCGCACGGCGCCCATCATACCGCAGCCCGGCACCGCACACCGTCCGTCTGGCGCGGTGCCTGCGCCATGTGGCCGCCTCGCCGCCGCTGGTCAGCGCGCGTGCCGATCGAACACGCTCCGCATCCGTTGCTCGAATGCGCCGATTGAACACACGAGCACGCCATGATTGCAGGTTTCATGCATAGTCGTCCGGGCACGCACAACAATCATTCGCTTGTTCGGAATATCCAGGAAGCCAGCAATCTTTCTATATTTTTGATAGAAACTTCCATCGATATCACCGGTTTTAGCTTCAATATAATATATTTCATCGTTCACTGAGATAAGTAAGTCAATTTCGCGCTGATTACCATTATTGAGAATAATAATCACGTTTTCCAGCATTACAATATTGAGTCGTTGTTGTACATGTTGTTCATACGAATTGATGATTTTGTTGATTTTTTGTACAATGTATCGCTCAAACCAGAGTCCATTAAAAAAATTCTGAACCTTTGGAGTAGCTGCAACACACCCAACAATTATACGCTGTTTCGAGTAGTACTGATAGCGAGTCAGAAAACCTAGTGTGTGAGCCATGATCGCAAACTGGCACACATCACTGATCTGTCGCTGATGAAAATTCACCATGGAAAAACGAAACTTTTCGCCACTGATGTGACGTTTGATCGTTGCCAGAAACGGTTCGATCGATTTAAATCGTTCACCCATGTACCAGGTCATTTGATTAACTTGCGTATCTTCAACATGTTCAGTTCGAAACGACTGAACCGTAATACCGTTGCTCAAAATGTATCGGTGTATTGAATTGACAGGATTATGCAAATCCAGCAACGATTGTGTGGCAATTGATCGTGCAGGTTGTTCAATAATCGTGGATTCCGGCTGAGAGCAGCCAATCATCCGCTTAAGTGCAGTAGCGATTCGTTTAACTGCAATAACGAGTCGTTCTAACAAGTTACTGGCGATATTTGAGTTTACCATGCTATATTCTCACTTAAATCATCGAATACCAATCGATCGCAACCGCGTTCCAGACATATGCGGCATACATCAAACAGATGGTCGCCAGATTATTATAGAAGATACTGCTCACCGATATAATCATCGACAAGCAAAAATCATCACAATTGATGAGCTGGGCAGGCTACAGAGCAGCATCGCATGGTAGCATCGCGGCATACATACGACACGTACAGCATGCTGCGAGGCAGGCATGGTGCGATGTGGCAGCGGCTGATCTGCGGCGAATGCGCTACCGGGGCTCAGCATGACCCGGTGAGGTCGAACGCGATCATGCGATGACGGCGCCTCGGCGACCTGACAAGCAACCGCGGCAACCAGACGCGGCCGATGACGCGCGATCGGCGGGGATAGCGCGTGTGTGCATCACCAGCACGCTTCATCGAACATGACAGCCATGCAGTGTAGCCAGCGCCTGGCCTGATGCGTCGCACATGCGCGTCGTGCCGACTCCTGAGCGACTCGGCATCAATACGCCAGACGCGCGCCAGCAGGCTGCGCGTGAAGCCAGCGTTCGTCAGGTCGTCGTCATGGCACGCCAGAGAACCACGGCATCACGGTGCAACAGATGGGGTCAGCGCGGTCGGCGACTCACATGCCGGCATAGACAGCGCGTTCGTAGCGCTCGTACACCTGCATGAAGCGCGGCTCGACAAAGGGCAGCGACTGGGTCATGATCACCGCCGCCACGTCGCGCGCCGGATCAAGCCAGTAGTGCATGTTCAGCACCCCGGCCCAGATCTGTGAGCCAGCAGAGCACCGTCCGGGCACATCTTCCTCGACGCGAACGAAGCCAAAGCTGTGAGTCTTGGGGACGCCGGGATAGAACTCAGCATCAGCCGTCAGCGCAGGAGCGATCGACACCAGTTTGCCGACGCGCAGATCGCCGATCTGATTCGCCAGCATCGCCGCGACTGCCGCCTCGCTGAGCACACGATTGCCATCGAGCTGGCCTTTGTTGAGCAGCATGCGCAGAAAACGCATGTAGTCGGGCGCAGTCGAGTAGATATGGTGCCCCATGCCATAGACTTCGGGGTTCGGCGGCGGAGCGATGCTGAAATCAGCGAAAGAGCCATCTTCGCCGCGGATTTTGACGGCTGCCAGGCGCGGAGCAAGGCGCTCGCTCGGCTCGAAGTCGCTGTCGACCATGCCGAGCGGCCCAAAGATCTCCTCGCGGCAGAACGTATCAACGCGGCGGCCATCGATGGCTTCAACGATCTGACCGAGCCAGTCGATGCCGATACCGTAATCCCAGCGCTCGCCCGGCTCGAACAGCAACGGATACGACAGCGACGCCTTGAGGCCGCTCAGAATGGTCGGGTGCCCGGTTGCCGCGAGATACTTCGGCATGTCCGTGTTCCAGAACTCGTAGACGAAGCCGGACGTGTGGGTCGCGAGATGACGCACCGTCACCTGCCTGCCCGGCGCGCGCAGCAGCGGTGCGCCATCCGTATCGAAGCCTTCGAGCAGCCGGATCCCGGCAAACTCGGGGATGACCTCGATCACCGGCGTATCCATGCTGAGCATTCCGCGATCGATCAGAATCATCGCAGCAGTCGATCCGATCGCCTTGGTCATCGAGAAGAGACGGAAGACCGTGTCTACCGTCGCCGAGGCGCCAGGCGATCGTTCGCCGGCTGCGCCGGACCACGTGATGCTACTGGAGCTTCCTGACATGGCCACGAGAAAAGGAACATCGTTTGCCGCGACTGCGTCGTCCAACACGGTATCGAGGTCACTCATGGCTGGATCTCCTTCCCCAGATATCGATCCGTGTTTCACTATAGCACGGATCATGGCCAGGCGATAAGCATTGCGCGCAGCGAATTGCTGTGCGGCCAGTCAGACACATTCACACATCATGAATCGGTGCTCTACCAGGAGGAACACGACTCCACCAGGCATGCGTACGACCGCCACACGCCCTACAAACACTGATCCTGTGCGTTCATCTCGATTGCACGTGCTGAGCGCCCAGCCTGGCCAGCATCGCGGTCATCAGCGATCGGCGGCAGGGCGTCGCATCCCTCGCAGCAGCATTGGCGCGCGTGCCGGCGATCCTCGTGCCGCACACGCCAGATGGCGCCGCTGCCACGAATGACCACGCCACCAGCACCACAGTCCAGGCATGACCGCCAGCGACATCACGCCGGCGGCTGTGCGGGACGCCGGGTGAGCGTATGCCGAACGACCGGCGGAGCCCGTGCGGCAATGTGCGCCCGACGGCGCCCGGGCGGCCAGCACCCCGCTGCGCCGACCGCGAAGCCAGACGACGCGCCGTCGCGCACTGCGGATCCGGGAGGCAGGTGAGCCCGACCGGCCGCGATCATCGCGCATCGCCGCGACATCCACCAGCGCATCACCGACGTATCACACAGCGAGGCCCGGCGGCGTGGTCATGCCGGGCACCCAGCGCCTCACTATCGATCGAGGAAACCGAGGAGCAGGTATGAGTGAGCAGCGAACGACGACGTTGGGCACCACCAGGTATCGGATCGACGACGATGCCAGCGACGCGCACGATGACGACATCATGCCGCGTGGACGACACGACGATGCCAGCGAAGACACCGTGCAGACGTACCTGCGCGAGATCGGCCAGGTTGCCCTGCTCAACGCGCAGGAAGAAGTCGAACTCGCGCGGCTGATCGAGCATGGCCGCACGCTGGCCCGGGTAGCGCCCCGCGTCACCGAATCCCTGATCGAGCGACATGCCCGTATCACTGCGGTCACGCAGGGTGAGGACGCGCGACGGCGGCTCATCCAGGCAAATCTGCGGCTCGTCGTCAGCGTCGCCAAGAAATACATCGGCGGGCCGCTCTCGTTCATGGATCTCATCCAGGAGGGCAACATCGGCCTGATGCGCGCCGTCGAGAAATTCGATCACACCAAAGGGAACCGGTTCTCGACCTATGCGACCTGGTGGATCCGCCAGGCCATCTCGCGTGCCATCGCCGAGCAAAGCCGCGTCATCCGGCTGCCCGTCCACCTCAGCGATGCGATCAGCCAGATGCGGCGAGCGAGCCGCCAGATTGAGCAGACGCTCGGGCGAGAGGCGAGCACGGCCGAGCTCGCCGCTGCGCTCGGCATCAGCGAGCGCCGCGTCGAACGGCTGATCCAGGCGTCGGCACAGCCAATCTCGCTCGAGCAGCCACTCGGCGCCGATGGCGATGGCCTGGTCGGCGACGTGGTTGCCGACGAGCACAGCGACCCGCCGCTGGAACTCGCCGCGCAGCGGATGCTGCAGCGCGACATCGCCGACGCCCTGATGGCGTTGCCGGATCGCGAGCGCGCCATCCTGCAACTCCGCTATGGCCTGACCGATGGCCGTCGCCGCACGCTCGAAGAAGTCGGGCATGCCTTCGGCATCACCCGCGAGCGTACCCGACAGCTCGAAGCGGATGCGCTGCGCTATCTGCGGAACCCGGTCGTCGGCGCGAGGCTGCAGTCGTATCTCGACTGACCGGGACCGGCGTGTACGGCGCGGCCGGGATCGACCCCGGCTCGCGCTTCCCGGCGCGACCGAACCGCTGGCGCGCTGCCTGCCGCCACAGCGGCGGAGATGCGTGGCAAACCGCGGGCTGCTGCCGCGTCACGGCATCGGTGGCACGGCTGCGCTGACGCCGCGCGCGGCCGCGGAGCGCGTGTACGCTCATCCATGACGGCGCGCGACGCCATCGTACAAACAACCATCAGTCACCGCGCTGCGCGACCGTGCCGCTTCTGGTATACTGAACGCGGACACAGACAGCAGAGCGGTTCATGCCTGAAAGTTCTGCCATCGAAATCGTCATCATCGTCATTCTGATCATCGCCAACGGCTTCTTTGCCGCCTCAGAGATTGCCGTGGTCTCGGCGCGCAAGGGGCGGCTCGAGCGGAGCGCTGCCGATGGCAATGCCGGTGCCAAAGCGGCACTCGGGCTTGCCGAGCATCCGAGCCGATTCCTCTCGACGGTCCAGGTTGGCATCACGGTCTTCGGCACATTCGCCGCCGTCTTCGGCGGCGCCGGCCTGAGCGAGCGCATCGCGGCATCGGTGAGCGGCGTCGCGCTGCTCGCCCCATACGCCGAGACGATTGGCGCCGTGGTCGTCGCCCTGGCGATCAGCTACCTGTCACTGATCATCGGCGAGCTCGTCCCCAAACGTCTGGCGCTGCAGCACGCCGAAGGCATCGCCGCCTCCGTCGCGCCCGTCATGGCACGCCTCGCCCGCATCGCCGGTCCCATCGTCAGCTTTCTGACGTTTTCCACCGAGGTGGTCTTACGCCTGCTGGGGCGCAAGACGGTCGTCGAAGCCAGCGTCACCGAGCAGGACATCATCGCGCTCTCGCGCGAAGGCACCGCCGGCGGCACCGTCGCCGCATCGGAGCACGAGCTGATCACCAACGTCTTCACGTTCTCCGACCGAGTGATCCGCTCGATCATGACGCCGCGCACCCAGATCGTCGCCGTCGAGGACACGACGCCGGTCGCCGAGGTATTGCGCATCTTCAACGAGAGCGGCTACTCGCGGCTGCCGGTCTACGCCGACTCGCTGGATCACGTTGTCGGCATGCTCTATGTGAAGGATGTCCTGCCGGCCTTCATCACGGCGCAATCGATCACCATCCGCGACGTGATGCGTCCGGCCGTCTTCATCCTCGAGAGCCAGCGTGCTGCCGCCGCATTCCAGCAGTTGAAGCAGCGGCGCAGCGCACTGGCGGTGGTACTCGACGAATACGGCCAGGTAGCCGGCGTCATCTCGATGGAAGACATGATTGAGGAACTGGTCGGCGATATCGCCGACGAAACGGACGAAATCGACGAGGCGTTTGTCCAGCGCGATGATGGGACGTATCTCGTCGCTGGCCTGATGCCATTCGCCGCGTTCCTGGAACGCCTGCCCGTCCCCGGGGTCGATGCGCTGGCGCGCGAGCACGGCTTCGAAACGTTCGCCGGGTTCATCCTGGCGCTGCTCGGACATATTCCGGTGGTCGGCGAGATCGTGCGCTGGCACGGGTTCACCTTCGAGGTCGTCGATATGGATGGCCGGCGCATTGATCGCGTGCTGATCACGCGGCCGCCGCCCGAGGGCGCGCCACAGGAGTGAACGACGCCGGATCGCTGCGGGTGCATGCTGAACGGGGTGCGATGCGCATGCACGCCGCTGCTCGGCGGCACTGCGCGCGTATCAGGGCTCGACGCACCTCCCGCCGATGTGGTCGCCGTCGCGTCTGCCGGATCGCTCCTCGAGCGCATCGCGTGCGGAACACCAGGCTGGTTCGTCCGTCGCGACCAGGCGCAGCGCCGGCCGGCTGGCGACATCCCCAGCGAGCGATCGTGACGAGTGCGCGCTCCCGCACCGGACGTTCGGGGGCAGGTTGTTGAGGTTCCGCGGCGAGCCTGGCCCGCAGCGGCGCCGTGAACCCGCGCCCTGGCCGGACATGCCGCAACCCCCGGACGTGCGCTTGCCGCATCAGGATGCGCTATCCCATGCTTCTACGGAACAACCTGCCGCTGCAATGGCGATCACCCCGGGCGCTCACATGGCGGGCGGCCCGCGTTCGGGGGCTGGGATACCACGGCGAGCCTGGCCAGCAGCGGCACCGTGCGCCCGCGCCGTGGCCGGACATGCCGCAACCCCCGGACGCGCGCTTGCCACATCAGGATGCGTGATCTCATGCTCCGATGGAGCAGCCTGCCCCCGTACGCCCGCACCGGGCCCGGCGCACGCCTTCGGCGGTGGCATCACCGATGCCCCGGGGCGCATCGCACGGCGTCGGCGCAGGGGGGGTGCGGGCATGATCGGCCATGAGACCGCAGCGGCACGCCGGCGTCCCTGGTGACGAAGGCTGCGATCGGCGTCTTCGCAGCCGGCGCTCACGACGCCAGCGCGCCGGCGGGCGACCGCGCCCGGCGTAGTGATCCGGCAGCCTCGGCCGCAACGCACCGCCCGCCGGCACCGGTCTGCCGAACATCAACGCGCCAGCACTCGCGCAATCCGGCATCCCGCCGACACAGCATCAGTCATCCCAACTCGCCCCGAGCATCGCAGCCCAGTCGGTCAGCGTCGGCTGACGGGGGCTCAGCGCGATCAGGCGCGTCTCCTGGGCGATCAGCTGCGCCAGAGCCGTGATGTCCGGCTGATCCGCCGACAGCCACGTCGCCAATCCGGCGATGCCCACAGCGCGGAGGAATGCGGTGATGACCGCCGGCAACTCCGCGACGGTCGTGCCGAAGGCGGCAGCGATGCCAGCAGCGGCAGCCGGGCACGCCGGCGCGAGGAACCCGACGATCGCCGGCAGGCACACGACGCACCCGATGCCGTGGGGCAGATGATAGCGCGTACCGAGGGCATGCCCGACCGCATGCCCCAGATGGAGCCGGGCGCTATTGAACGCCAGTCCCGCGAGCAGCGCAGCGGTGCTCATCTCGGTGCGCGCCGCCAGATCGGCACCGTTGCGGCATGCGGCCGGCAGCGCGGCGATGACCCGCTGCAGCGCCGCGCTGGCCAGGGCATCGGCGACAGGGTTTGCCATGCTCGACGTGAGCGCCTCGATGGCATGTGCCAGGGCATCGCTGCCGGTCGCCGCAGTCAGCGCCGGCGGCATCGTCCGGCTGAGGGCAGGATCGATCAGCGCCACATCGGGCGCGACGATCGGATGGCGTACGACCATCTTGCGACCCAGCGCCGCGTCGGTCACCACCGCCACCTCGGTCACCTCGGATCCGGTACCGGCGGTCGTAGGCAGGCAGATCAGCGGTGGCCGGCCAGCGGGTGCCCGACCGGTTCCCAGATAGAACGTATCGATCCTGGTGGTCGCGGCGTGGGCCAGAATGCCGAGCGCTTTGGCCGTATCGATCGAACTGCCGCCGCCGAGCGCGACGACGCCGTCAGCCGACGATCGACGGTAGGCCTGCGCCGCCGCGGCCACGCTCGCATCGCTCGGATCGGGCAGCACATCAGTGTAGCGGGTTGTCGCGATGTCACAGGCTGCCAGCGATGCACACACGGCGTCGAGCACCGGGCTGCCGGCAAAGTGCGGATCAGTGACGATCAAGGCATGCTGCATCCCCAGGGCGCGCGCGCGCTCGCCCACGGCAGCCATCACCCCCACGCCGATGACGACGCGGGTATGCGGCAGATCGATCATCAGCGGCAGGTTCATCGACATCGTCTCCTCGCTCGCGCACCGTTGCATGGCGCCGCGCCAGGGATCATAGCACAGCCTCGCGCACCCCAGCGTCCCGGGCCCATCGGGCCGCGCAGACGGAGTGCGGTATACTGGCGGCATGATTCGCACGCGCTACCAATGCCGCACGCCGCGTCCTGGCATCGTGGCGCCAGCGGGAGCCGGCAGACGCGCAGGCGCGGGCGCGCCCCGGCAGCACAGCGCCGCCGCGTCGCGCGCATGCGCCATGAAGGAGTCCTCCGATGCATGACGACATGAGCATGCTGCGCGACCGGGTCGCCGGCATTCGACAGCGCATCGCGCTGGCCTGCCAGCGGGCCGGGCGCGATGATGCGACCGTGCGGCTGATCGCCGTGACCAAGACCCACGATGCTGCGACGGTCGCCGGCGTGCTGAACACCGGCGTGACCGATGTCGGTGAGAATCGCGTGCAGGAAGCCGAAGCCAAGATCGAAGCGCTGGCAGCCGCGCAGCCAGGCGCGACGTGGCACCTGATCGGTCATCTGCAGCGCAACAAGGCACGCCGCGCCGCACTGCTGTTCGCGGTGATCCAGTCGATCGACAGCGTGGGGCTCGCCGCTGCAGTGGCGCGACACGCGCACGCTGCCGGACGTACGCTCGACATCCTGTTGCAGGTGAACGTCAGCGGCGAGGCCAGCAAGGAAGGCTTTGATCTCCAGCACTGGCGCAGCGATCCGGCACAGTTGGCGGCATTCATCGACGCCGCCCGCGATATCGCGGCGCTCGCCGGCACGCGCATCACCGGCCTGATGACCATCGCGCCACTGGCCGCCGACGCCGAGCAGGCGCGGCCGGTCTTTCGGGCGCTACGCGCCCTGCGCGATACCCTCCGCGTGCAGGCACCCGAGATCTGCTGGGACGAACTGTCGATGGGCATGACCGACGACTTTGAGGTCGCCATCGAGGAAGGGGCGACGATGGTGCGCATCGGGCGTGCGCTCTTCGGCGCGCGCCCGGCGCCGCATGCCTGAGCGCTGGCCAGCGGGGCACGCCGCTGCGCGGGCCGATGGCCACCCGACGAGCACGGGCGCGCGCTCACGCACCCCGGCTGCGCAACAGCGCATCAATGCGCAGGATATGCTCCAGTGATCATCATGTGCTATACTGGTGCAGGGTGCGCGAGTACGAACATCAGGGTGTCATGAGCGAACTATCCAGCAACATGGCGACGCGCTACCAGATCGGCGCGATCGTCATCGAGCCCAACATCATCCTTGCGCCAATGGTCGGTGTGACCGACAGCGTCTTCCGGCGGATGATCCTGGGGTCGGGCGGCTGTGGTCTCGTGAGCAGCGAGATGACCAACGCGGCCAGCGTGAGCGCGCGCGCCGCGCAGCGGCACCATCAGCTCGAGTTTCTGCCCGAAGAGCGGCCGATCACCATCCAGCTGAGCGGCAACGATCCCGACCTCGTCGCGCGTGCCGCGGCGAGTGTCGAGCGCCTCGGAGCCGACATCATCGATATCAACTGCGGCTGTCCATCGCCGAAGGTGACCGGAGGTGGTCACGGTTCTGCGCTGTTACGCGATCTGCCGCGCATGGAGCAGCTGCTGCGTGCAGTACGCCGCGCCGTGCAGCTGCCGATCACCCTCAAATACCGGGCCGGCTGGGATGAAGCCAGCCTGAACTTTCTCGATACCGCCCGCATGGCCGAAGCCGTCGGCGTCGCGGCGCTCGCGCTCCACCCACGCACCCGCGCCCAGGGCTACAGCGGCAGCGCCGACTGGCAGCGCGTCGCCGCAGTCAAGCAAGCGGTACGCATCCCGGTGATCGGCTCCGGCGATGTGCGAACAGCCGCCGATGCACTGGAGCGACTGCGGACGAGCGGCGCCGACGGCGTCATGATCGGCCGTGCGGCGATGGCCAATCCGTGGATCTTCCGCCAGGCCGACCAGTTGCGGCGCGGGATGACGCCGTTCATCCCCGGCCCGGCCGAGCGGCTCGAGTGGCTGCTGCGCTATGTCGCGCTGTGCCGTGAGACCATGGGCGATCGGCTGGCGCTCAACAAGCTCAAGCAGATCATCGGCCAATACGCCGTCGAACTGCCGGGCAGCGCCGTGCTCCGTGAGGCAGTGCATCGTGCGCATGCCATCGAGGCGGCGCTCGAATTGCTTGAGCGGTTTTTTGCACCGCATCTCGATGGAGTCGTGCAGTATGGACGTTGACAGGTACTAGCGCGTGCAGTAGGGTATCCGCGCCGCATCCGGTGATCGCTGCGCCGCAGCGTGAACTGCCAGGCACGTCCCACCTTCCATTCAGCAATCCTGTTGGTGCGTCGCCTCTCATCGCGGTGCTGGCGGCGCTGTGCGGAGCCACACGATGGACCACCTGGTCGGATCTTTCCTGGATCATCTCGCCGTCGAGCGCGAGCGCTCGGCACATACGACGTCTGCCTATCGAACTGATCTCGAACAGTTCGTCGGATACCTGAGCGCACGCTCGATCGCCGATCCGGCGGTCATCGGCAAACAGGAGATCATCGGATTTCTCATCGAACTGCGCGAGCGCCGCTACGCCACCTCGACGATCGCACGCAGGATCGCGGCAGTACGTTCGTTCTGCGCCTTTCTCGTCGCCCAGGGCCATCTGGGTGCCGATCCGACGCTCCAGATCGACACGCCGCGGGTCGAGCGCTACGTGCCGCGCTCGCTCAGCGTGGCGCAGGTGGACGAGTTGCTCGAACTGCCGTTGCGCGAGCCGACGCCCGAGCGACTGCGCGACAAGGCGATGCTCGAGGTGCTCTACGCCACTGGCGTGCGCGTCAGCGAACTGGTGGCACTGAACGTCGCCGATGCGTCGCTCGACGAGCGTCGTGTGCGCTGCGTGGGTCGTGGTGGCCGGTCGCGCGATCTGCCGCTCAACGAGTCGTCGCTGACGGCGCTGGAGGAATACTGTGACATCGGGCGCCCGCAACTGGCGCGCGTCAGCAGCGAGGCGACCGGCGCACTGTTCCTCAACCACCGTGGCCGTCGGCTCACGCGGCAGGGGTTTTGGCTGATTCTCAAGCAGTACGCCATGCAACTCGGCATTCACGATGTCAATCCGCACATGTTGCGGCACTCGTTTGCGCTGCACATGCTCAGAGGCGGCGCAGACCTGCGGGCGGTGCAGGCGTTGCTGGGGCACGCGTCGATTGCGACGACGCAGATCTATACCCAGGGCAGCGAGCCACGGCCGGATGCCTGACCCGGCGCGACACGGAGCAGCCAGAGCGCAGATCGACGCATGAGCCGGCACCGGCGGACGGGCGCGCCCGGACTGGCACGCCCTGCCGGGGGCATAGTCGCGACAGGTGCGTGCGGTGCCGCGCGGCTCCACCGCACGGCACAGCCATGATATACTGGGCCTGGCGTTGAAGCAGAGGAGTACCCGCCGATTCGGTCGCAGCGAGCCGACGCTGGTGCGAGGTCGGTGCCGAATGGTGGGGAACGGCGCTGTGGAGCCAGGACATGCATGCCGAGCGGCCGGGATGACCGGCAACCGGGGTGGAACCGCGCATCCGACGGATGCGTCCCCGGGCGAGTGATCGCCCGGGGATTTTTTGTGCCGCCGCCGCGGCCAGGAGGAAACATGCCAGCACGCAGTCTCGACCAGATCGTCTCACTCGCCCGGCGTCGCGGATTCATCTTCGCCGGTTCCGAGATCTATGGTGGCTTGCAGGGGATCTTCGATTACGGCCCGCTGGGCGTCGAGCTGAAGAACAATCTGACCAGCGACTGGTGGCGGACCAATGTCTACGAGCGCGACGACATCGAGGGGCTCGACGCCTCGATCCTGATGAATCGCCTGGTCTGGCGCTACTCCGGCCACGAGGAGACCTTCAACGATCCGCTGGTCGACTGCCGCGCCTGCAAGGGGCGCTGGCGTGCCGATCATCTTCAGGGGCGCTGCCCGGCGTGTGGCTCGACCGACCTGACCGAATCGCGGCCGTTCAACATGATGTTCCGTACCGCCATCGGCCCGGTCGCTGATGCCGAGTCATTCGCCTACCTGCGGCCAGAGACCGCCCAGGGCATCTTCGTCAACTTCGCCAACGTCCTCGCCAGCACCAGCCGCAAGCTGCCGTTCGGCATCGCCCAGATCGGCAAGGCATTCCGCAACGAAATCAATCCGCGCAACTTCCTGTTTCGCGTGCGCGAGTTCGATCAGATGGAGATCGAGTTCTTCGTGATGCCGGGCAGCGAGGAGGGCTGGCATGCGCGCTGGCTGGAGGATCGGCTGCGCTGGTGGGAGCGCGTCGGCGTGCCGCGTGAGCGCATCCAGGTGTACGATGTGCCGCCGGCGGATCTGGCGCACTACTCCCGGCGCACCTTTGATCTGATGTACGACTACCCGACGCTGGGATACGAGGAGATCGAGGGCATCGCCAGCCGGAGCGACTACGACCTGGGCTCGCACACGCGCGACCAGGCCAGCCTGGGGCTGCAGGCGCGGGTCCAGCCGAACGCCCACAGCATCACGCGGCTGAGCTACTACGACGCCGACAGCCGGCGGCACGTGGTGCCCTTCGTGATCGAACCATCGGCCGGCGTCGGGCGGGCGGTGCTGGCCGTGCTGTGTCAGGCCTACGACGACGAGCAACTGCGCGCTCCCGAGGCCGCGCGTCTCGCTGCGCTGTCCGATGCACTCGAGAGCTTCCTGCGCTCGGCTGGCCGCAGCGAGCGTCTCGATGGCGCCATGCGCGACCGCATCGTCGAGCACGGGCAGGCGATCGCCGGCGCGCTCGGCGAGCGCCTGGTCGAGATCGAGGGCTTGCTGGCATTGCCCGGAGCCGACCAGATCGAACTGGCGAAGAAGGTGCGCGGCCAGGCGCAGCCGCTGATCGACGAGTGCTACCGCACGGTGCTGCGGCTGCGCCCGCAGCTCGCGCCGGTGCGCGCGGCAGTATTTCCGCTCAAGCGCAATCACGACGGGCTGGTCGCAACGGCGCAGGGGATTCGCCGGGCGCTGCAGCAGGCGACGGGCGCGCGCACGGTGTATGATGACACCGGCGCGATCGGCAAGCTGTACCGCCGACAGGACGAGATCGGCACGCCGTGGTGCATCACCGTCGACTTCCAGACGCTGGAGGATCAGACGGTGACGGTGCGCGATCGCGATACGATGCGGCAGGAGCGCGTCGCCGCCCATGAGCTGGCGCAGCGCATCGCCGGATGAGTGCGACGCATCCTGGCGCGGATCACGTTCTCGCGCCGCATGCGCGGCAGACGGGATCGTGCTAGGATGCGTCATCAATCGGGCGCGCCACGCGCCACAGCGAGAAAGAGCGACCATGATCACGCTCCCGGTTCCCGGCGTGGCCGAGCAGTTCATGCTGCGCCGCGATGTCACCTTCCTCAATCACGGGAGCTTCGGCGCATGCCCGCGTCCGGTCTTCGACGCGTACCAGCGCTGGCAGCGCGAGCTCGAGGCCCAGCCGGTCGAGTTCATCGGCCGGCGCCTGCGTGAGCGCCTGGCGACGGCGCGCGGCGCCCTGGGGGCGCTGCTCGGCGCCGACGCCGACGATGTGGTCTTCGTGCCAAATGTGACGTACGCGCTGAATGTGGCAGCACGATCGATTGTGCTGCAGCCCGGCGACGAGGTGCTGACCAGCGATCACGAATACGGTGCGATCGACCGCACCTGGCAGTACACGCTGGAGCGCAGCGGCGCACGGCTGGTCGTCCAGCCACTGCCGCTACCGTTCCATGATGCCGCCGCGCTCGTCGATGCCATCTGGCAGGGGGTGACGCCGCGGACGCGGGTGATCGCACTGAGCCACATCACCTCGCCGACGGCGCTGATCCTGCCGGTGGCGGAGATCTGCCGCCGCGCCCGCGCCGCCGGTATCCTCACCGTGATCGACGGCGCGCATGCCCCCGGGCAGATCGAGCTCGACCTGACGGCGATCGACGCTGATTTCTATGGCGGCAACTGCCACAAGTGGCTGTGCGCCCCCAAGGGCGCTGGCTTCCTGTACGTCCGACGCGAGCATCAGGACGCCATCGAACCGCTGGTAGTCAGCTGGGGCTGGCGCGCCATCGCGCCACGGGAATCGCGCTTTCTCGATCACGTCGAGTTTGTGGGCACCAACGACCCGGCCGCGTATCTGGCGGTACCCGACGCGATCACATTCCAGCAGCGCCATCATTGGCCGGCAGTGCGTGCGGCGTGCCACCATCTGGCAGCACAGACGCGCCAGCGGATCGGCGATCTGACGGGCATGCCGCCGATCTGCCCTGATGATAGCGCGTGGTGGAGCCAGATGTGCGTCCTGCCGCTGCCGCCGGCGCTCGAACCGGCGCTTGAGCAGCTGTGGCAGCAGGACCGCATCGAGATTCCGACCATTCGCTGGCAGGGCCGGCTGTTCGTGCGCCTGTCGGTCCAGGCATACACCAGCCCGGACGACACCGACCGGCTGGTGGCGGCGCTGGCGCGCCTGCTCGAGGCGGCGCACCGCGCCTGAGTGGGCGCGCGCACGCTCCCGGCAGACGGATGCGGGCGGCGCCCGGCTGCGCGGCTCGCCGCAGCGCCCGCGACCCGCATCCCTGAGCCGGCGATCCCCGGGTCGGGGATCGCCGGCCGCGCGCGCCGGTGGCGGCTGATGGCAGAGACCATCGATGCGGCACAGCCGGAGGTGCCGCATCGCGCACGCTCAGGCCACGCCGAACGCCTCGGCGACACGATCCAGCAACTGGTCGAAACGGTCCAGCGCCGCCTGCACCGGCGCCGGCGAGCGCATATCGACGCCGGCCGCGCGCAGCAACTCGATCGGTGGCTGCGACGAGCCACTGCTGAGGAACGTCAGGTACCGCGCGACCGCCGGCTCGCCATCGGCAAGAATCTGGTCGCTGAGCGCGAGCGCCGCCGCCAGCCCGGTGGCGTACTGGTAGACATAGAAGTTGTAGTAGAAGTGCGGGATGCGCGCCCATTCCAGCGCAATCTCATCATCGAGGACAACCTGTGGCCCATGATAGCGCGCCACCAACTCCCGGTACGGCTGGCTCAGGTTCTCGGCGGTCAGCGGCTCGCCAGCCTCGGCACGCTGATGCATCGCCAACTCAAACTCGGCGAACATCGTCTGACGCAACAGCGTCGTCCGGATATCCTCAAGCTGCTGCACCAGCAGATGGCGCCGCAACGCCGGATCATCGCGCGTTCGCAGCAGGTAGTCGGTCAGCAGCGCCTCATTCAAGGTCGACGCCACTTCAGCGACAAAGATCGTGTAATCGCCATAGACGAACGGCTGGGCGCGGCGTGTGAAATACGAGTGCATCGAATGGCCGAGCTCGTGCGCCAGCGTGAACAGGTCATCGAGGCGATCCTGGTAGTTCAGCAGGATGAATGGCGCGGTGGTGTACGAGCCATCGCTATACGCACCGCTGCGCTTGCCAACATTCTCATAGACATCGATCCATCGGCTGCGGAATGTCTGCTCGACCGCCGCCACGTACTCGGCGCCCAATGGCGCGAAGGCAGCCAAGGCGATCTGCTGCGCTTCCTCGTACGATACCGTCAGTTCGGCCTCGGTGGCGAGCGGAGCGTACAGATCGTAGATGCGCACCTCGTCGAGCTGCATGATCTGCCGGCGCAGGGCGACATAGCGATGCAGGCGTGGCAGATTGGCGTTGACCGTCTGGATGAGGTTGTGGTAGACATCCACCGGAATCTCGGTGGCTGACAGCGCCGCCTCGAGCGCCGAACCATACCCGCGCACCCGGGCGCCGAGCACCTGCGTGCGCACATGCGCCGCCAATGCCGTCCCGAGCGTATTGCGGATCCCCTGATAGCCGGCGTAGTACCCCTTGAAGACATCGCGCCGCACGCGGCGATCACCGCTCTTGAGCAGCCGGCCATAGCGCCCATGCGAGATTTCGATGGTCTGGCCATGCTCGTCGGTCATCGTCGGAAAGCTCAGATCGGCATTGGTGAGCACCGAGACGATATCGCTCGGCGCGCGGGCGACATCGCCGAACTCGGCCAGCAACGCCTCGACCTCGGCGGAGCGCACGTGCGCCCGGCGGCGCATCAACTGGGCGAGCTCGCGGCCATACACCGCCAGATCAGGCGTCGCGTGCTGCCACGCGACGATGCTGGCCTCATCGGCCGCGAGGATTTCGGGCTCGATGAACGACAGCGCCGCCAGCACACGCGCCACCAGACTGCCGGCCTGCTGGCTGAGCGCCTGGCCGGCCGCCTCGCCCGTGTCGCTGTCGTGGCGTCGCTCAGCGTAGACGTACAGCTGCCACAGGTGTTGCAGCACCGCATCGCGCGCCTGGAGGGTGGCCAGCAGGGCGCCGCCGCTCACCGCCACCTGCCCCTGGTGCGCCGCCAGCGCCGGGAGTTGCTGCTCCAGCGCCGTCAGCGCCTCCTGCCAGTGTGCATCATCGCGATAGACCGTCGTGAGATCCCAGGTGTGCTCGACGGGAATCTCGTCGCGGCGTGGAATCTTCTGGGTTTCCGGCACCACCGTCTCCTTCGTTCTGCGACCGATTGCCTCCAGTGTACCACAGCACCGTGTTGCCCGATCGCCACGCTGCGTTGTCGCGTCGTCACGCCGGGCGCAGACCATCGCCGTAGGATGGCGCGGTACAGGTCGGTGCCGAAGGGAGGGCAGACGCAATGACCGATCAACGCAGCGATGTCCCGGGGGCAGAAGCGCCGCCGGACGCGGAGCGCGAGGGATTCGAGCCGCGCGGTACGCTGGTGTTCGTGCTGTTGATGCTCCTGGGGTACGCCATCTACTGGGCGTATCTGTGGTTCATCGTCGTGATCGAGCGTGGGAGGTGATGGCATGCATATTGATCGCCTGGAGCGCTACTGGATCATCGCGGTAACGGCGATGCTCGGCGTGTTCATGGCTGCGCTGTTCGTCAGCGTGGTGGTCTTCCGTGTCCAGTTGCCCAGTCCGGTCGGGCGGGTCGATCCGCGTGCCCTGGCAGAGACCGAGTTCGCGACGCCTGGCCTGACGGATCTCGGCGCGAGCCGGTACGACATGCACATCGTGGCGAAGATGTGGAACTTCGATCTGGGCCAGGCGAAGGGCGAGCCGGCCGAAGTCCGGCTGCCGCGCGGTGCGCAGGTGACGTTCTTCGTGACGAGCGAGGATGTGACACATGGCTTCTTCATCGAGGGGCATGATGCCAACCTGATGTTGCTGCCGGGCCAGATCGCCAGCACGACGGTGCGCTTCAATCGTCCCGGCACGTACCACATCATCTGCCACGAGTATTGCGGCCCGGCCCACGCCAACATGGTCGCAGCCATCATCGTAGAGTGAGGAGGAGCCGCAATGCAGGCTGCCCAACCGCTGCCGCAGCGACGCGTCGCGCCGCTGTCGTTCCCCCGCCTGGCGATGCTCGCAAGCGAGCGTACGCTGATCGGCGCGCACATCATCACCGCGCTGGTGGCGCTCTCGATCGGTATCCTGATGGGGCCATTCCAGACGTTTCGCCGCTCGCCGGCGTTCATGGAGGCGCTGCCTGACTGGAAGATTCCGGTCTTCACCTACTACTACCAGGCGCTCACCATTCACGGCGTGATCAACGCGCTGTTCTTCACCACATTCTTCATCGTCGGGTTCAGCTATTTCGTCACACAGCGCTCGCTCGAGCGGCCGATGTTCAGCCGGGGGCTGGCATGGGGCGCGTTCGGCATGATGTTCGTCGGGCTGTCGCTGGTGCTCTACGCCATCGCCTCGAATCAGGCGAATGTGCTATACACTTTCTATCCGTCGCTGGTCGCGCATCCGACGTTCTACATCGGCCTGGTGCTGCTGATCGTCGGAACATGGATCGTCACGGCGAATATCTTCCTCACCTATGCGCAGTGGCGTGCCGATCACCCCGGCGAGCGCGTGCCGCTGGCCGTCTTCGCGACGCTGGCAAATTACGTGATGTGGTGCGTGGCGACCATCGGCGTGGCTATCGAAGTGCTGTTCATGCTGCTGCCGCTGTCGCTCGGCTGGATCACGCACACCGATCCGCAGATGGCGCGGGCGCTGTTCTGGTTCTTCGGACACCCGCTGGTGTACTTCTGGTTGATCCCGGCATACATCTCGTGGTACACGATGCTCCCGCGCCAGACTGGCAGCCAGCTATTCAGCGAACCGCTGGCGCGCGTCGCGTTTCTCATGCTGATGATCTTCTCGATTCCGGTGGGTGCACATCACCTGTTCTCGGATCCGGGGGTGAGCGCGGCGATGAAGGGTGTCCATACCATCCTGACGTTCGTCGTCGCGGTGCCGAGCTTCCTCACGGCATTCAACATCGGTGCGGTGCTCGAGCGGGCGGGCCGATCGCGCGGCGCGCGCGGACCATTCGGCTGGCTGGTACGTCAGGATTGGGGCAATCCGGTGGTAGCGGCACAGCTCGCCGGCATGATCCTGTTCATCGCCGGCGGGTTCAGCGGCCTGATCCATGCATCGCTGACGCTGAACATCGCCCTGCACAACACCGCCTGGGTGCCCGGCCACTTTCACATGACGCTGGCGGGCGCGATCACGCTCACCTACATCGCGATCGCCTACTGGATCCTGCCGCTCATCCGTGGCCGCGCATTGTTCAGCCGGCCGATCGCGCTGGCGCAGATCTACACCTGGCTGGTCGGTATGCTGATCTTTGGCCATGGCATGGGGGCGGCGGGCATCCTCGGCGTCCCACGACGCGCCGATCTGGCCGGTTCGGGCTACATCAGCCCTGAGGCGGCGACCTGGCTCAACAGTGCGGCGATCGCCGGCGTGATCCTGCTGATCAGCTCGGTGCTGCTGTTCATCAACATCATTGGGACACTGTTCTTCTCGCGCGCGCCGGTGAGCGAGGATGGACCGATCGCCACCGGCAGCAGCGATGGCTCGCCGTTGTGGTTCGAGCGCTGGGGGCTGTGGCTCGGCGTGATGCTGTTCCTGGCGCTGGTGGCGTGGGGGCCGTTGTTCGCCGAGACGCTCGACCTGGTGAATGGCTTCAATGTGCCCGGGTTCCGGCCCGAATCGCCGGTGCCGCTGCGCTGATGGCTGGGGGGGGATGCGTCATGACGATGCACACGCGCACATCGGCGGCGTCGTTGCTGCTGCCCGTCGGCGCGGCGCTGGCACTCGGGTTCGGGGCGACGTTGCTGGTGCTTGGCCTGCTGACGGCGCGCGACATCGAACAGATGCGTCGTGCACCCGAGGTCATCTGGGCAGCGCTGTGCGGCGTGCCCCAGGCCGATGACGTGGTGACGGTGCCGCTGCTGCTGGGCAGTGGCACCATCGGCCTGCTGATCGGCGTGGCACTGACCGCGCTGACCACGCGGGCGAGCGCGTCGGCGTGACACCGCGCCGCGATCGGCGTCGCGGCTAGCGTGGGCCGGCGAACGGTTCACCCAGTGCGGTGAAGGCGCCATCGGCGGCACGCGTGGCGCGCCGCACTGCCACGATCGCCGCACGATCGATCGCGCCGTACACGTGCGGAAAGCGCTCCGCCAGGCCGTCGGCGGGCGCTTCCCAGCGCAGTGGCGCCGTCAGGCGCGCGCCATCGATGCTGAGTGCGACGAAGCCGCCGGGCTGCTGGCGATAATAACGGTTGGCGACCAGCAGCAGCAGCGCCTCGCCGGCAGTGCAATGCACAAACCCATCGTGCGGGTATTCGGCTGGCAGATAATCGGCACCAGCCGGCCACGTCAGCCAGCGTGCCTCAGGTGCGAGGTGCAGGATGATCATCGTCACTCCCCATTCGGTGCGTCAGTCGGCGAGTGCGCGGTGCAGCGGCAGCAGCGCCGGATGCAGCGGCACATACACCCGGTGGTACCGTTCATCATACATGGCGTGAAGCGCCATGTCGGGCTCGACGGTCCGTCCGCGACGGACGATCTGCGCCATTGCCGCGGCAGCGTCGGCGTAGACCCCGGCGGCCATGCCGGCGAGCAGCGCGGCGCCGAGCGCAACCGATTCGCTGACGTCGGGCAGCCACAGCGGGCGCCCGAGTACATCGGCCTTGATCTGTACCCAGAGTGCTGAACGCGCGCCACCGCCGATCACCGTGATGGAGTTGGCAGCCGCGCCGAGCGCAGCCTCGTGGAGCCCCAGGCAGCGGCGCCACTCGCAGGCCAGGCCCTCGTACACTGCCCGCGCCAGCTGTGGCGCCGCAGCGTCGGCGCTCAGGCCGATGAATCCACCCCGCTCGCCGCCCGTGATGCGCGGCAGGAACAGCGCGCCACCAGCGCCCGGCGCCGCCGCGCCCGCCAGTCGCTCAAGCGCCACGTGGGCCGGTTCGGTGCTGCCAGCCAGCAGCCGGCCAGCCCACTCGATCGACGCACCAGCGCTCGAGACGCCCCGCATGAGATACCACCGGTCGCGCGCCACGTGGCTCCCGAGATTGACCTCGGCGCTCGCAGTCAGCCGCTCGAGCAGCGGTGCCTCGGTCGCGACAAATGCCGACTCTGCGGTGCCCATCGAGTCGAGGCAGGCGCCATGGGCGACGACCCCGGCTGCCAACGCTCCACATACGTGGTCGTGTCCGCCGACGCCGACTGGGGTGCCCGCCGGCAGGCCCGTCAGGGCGGCAGCAGCGTGACTGACGGACCCGAGCCGGGTGCCGGCCGGATGCAGCGTGGCGAATAGCTCGCGGCGCAGCCCCGCACGTGCGATCAGTCCATCGGACCAGCGGCGGGCGCGCTGGTCGAGCAGCATGCTACGCGTCGCCAGCGAGTAGTCGGTGGCCGCGACGCCACACAGGCGAAACGCCAGATAGTCGGCGACGTGCAGCCAGCGTGCGGCAGCGCGATAGGCATCGGGCATCTGATCGCGGAGCCACTGCAGCTTGAATGCCCCGAAGATCGGCCGCGGCGCGACACCGGCGATGGCGTAGGTGGTGTCACGCCCATGGGCGGCGATCCAGCGCTCGCACCAGGCTGCCGGGCGTGCGTCAAACCACGCGATCATCGGCGTCAGCGCCCGCCCGGCGGCATCGACCAGTACGCCGGCTTCGGCCATGCTGGCAACGGCAACGCCGGCGATCGGCCGCGTGGCGCTGCCCGCAGCGACGCGCCGCACGAGGCCGGCGACGACCTGCCAGAGTTCGTCGGCGTCGTGCTCGGCCCAACCGGGCTGCGGGCGCCGGATTGGCGTGGGCGCACTCGCCGATGCGACGGTCTGCCCGGCCCCGTCGAACAGGAATGCCTTGCAGTTGGTGGTGCCAGCATCAATGCCGAGCAGGTATGGTTCGCGCATGCAGCGATCATACCGCGGGCGTGGCACCGCTGCAAGCCGCCGCGAGGGTGTGGCGGTGCCGGGTTGCGGCCGGCCATGGCTTCACACACGTGCGCGGTCGCGCGTCACCCTGGCCGCCGACGCGCTGCAGCAGTCAGCGCGCCACGGCGTGCACCCTCGGGCAGATGACCGCCGTTGTGCCCACACGATGCGCGTGATCCCGCTGGCCGGTGAGGCAGTACCAGACCCTGTGCCGCGATGTGAGCGCGAACACGACCGTCGGTGACGCCGCGTCGTCAGTAGCTCCGGGATGCACGATTGATCGGTGAATCGCGGTATCGCTGCACAGACGTCGCCAGGTTCGGATCATTGATGCCGGAACAGCCAATGATCGCGCGATCGCGATCGTCAGGCGATCACGAGATCATTGCTGTCGTCATCATCGCCTGGTTGATCTGCCGCTCGGTGCGAATGCCCACGTTCCAGCCGGATACTCGCGCCACCACGTCGAATGATTCGCTCCATGACATTCGGTGAAACCGATCGCACCGCTAGCCTGGCGAATACTTCTGGCCGGTAGCGCCGCTGGTGATGCAATCACCAAGATCTATACGATCCAATCTCCATGAATCTCAGGTTCAGATTGCCGATCGAGCACAGAGTTAATCAATTGACATTGAGCAGTCATGGCGAGTACATACAGTGATATTGCTGCTCAACGCGATCATGATGCCAGGTTTGACCAGTAACTCAAATGGTTGCCGGCGTTCGCGCAGAAGAAGTTGTGAGTGTTGTTAGGGATGTTTGTTTGGTTTTGATAGATCGGTCCGGCGAACTGCTTCGAGCACGGCAACCTGCAGATGGCGAATCTCATGATCACACACGGTGGTTGGTCTGCAAAGCAGACCTGCATGTACATTGATCACGGGTTATCTGGCCATATACCGGCGTACCGCGACCTATTGACTCGTTCGTGTTATGGTTGGGCTCACCAATCGCGTTTCTGCCAGCGAATCATGTATGACTCCGACAGGAATCGAATAGCTCACGACCTGGTATATGAGTATTGTTTGGATCATATTCCCGAAATTAACCATATTTCCCGGAAATCCTCCCGATGATACGCATTTCTTCGTATTGCGATTCGTATGCTGATACTCTATGCTGAAAGGCGAGCGTCTGACTGACCTGCGATTCGTCGTGGCATTGATGATCAAAACTGTGACGAGTGATTCAGAGAGATTCCGGCAGCACGCGATCTGGCTACTCGGACGCTTACTGTCGTAACAGCCGATCCAGGCCGATGATTTGCTGAGATGACTCGGTCAGGAGCTATAGCCTCATCAGGCAGTCTGCTGTCCATAATCTAGTTCATGAGTGTCATTAGGGAATTATGCCAAGATTTGACAGAGCGCTTCCGATGCCAAGAGAAAATGGGTAGAAATGCGTATTGCGAGTCGCTTCAAGACGATCTATGCTGAAGGTCAGGCATTCGCCCGCAGGATGATTCGTCGTGGTGTGACCGAAAATATCTGGGGAAATGAGCCAGTATGAACCGAGTAGCGCTCCATTGGCTGTTCATCGTGATCACTGCACGAGTGATTCATCACAGCAATGAATCGTCAATTCCGGTACGATCGATCGCTGGCTTCTCGAAACATCCTGATGTCGTGTACAAAATGAATGATCATGAACAATCAACAAAACAGGCGGCATTCATGAATGTTTTGCACCAAACTCATGACGTTTGGCAATGTTCACACAATCGTCATGGCAGCCATGACAACCACGCACCGCTCGCACCACGCGTGCTGCAGTCGACAACCGGGCAGGAGGGCTAGAACATGAACCACGAAGTGACAGAGTTCCTCGATCGCAAGCGGCGGCGTTTTGGCGCGGTCGTCGGGCTGCTGCTGGCGAGCCTGCTGTTCACCCTCCCGGGCAGCATCAGCGCATTCCAGTCGCCCGTGATGGCGCAGGAGGTGCTGGCGACCGAGACCGCCACGGCGACCGAGACCGCCACGGCGACCGAGACCGCCACGGCGGCACCGACAGTGGCGCCGACTGAGACGCAGGGCCCGCCTGCGGCGACCGAGACCGCCACGGCCACGGCGACCGAGACCGCCACGGCCACGGCGACCGAGACCGCCACGGCCACGGCGACCGAGACCGCCACGGCCACGGCGACCGAGACCGCCACGGCCACGG
>JAGWYG010000134.1 GCA_018969485.1 Chloroflexota bacterium | reverse complement strand
GTATTCGGCGATCAGGCCGATCCGCGGCCCGGGGCGCGGCGCCGGACGGGCATGGAAGGCAGTCGCCAGCCCGGCGACGCCGGACCGCACCGCATAGCCGGCGCCGCGCAGCGCCGCTGTGAGCCGCGCGACCGCGCCGTGCTCCTGGTAGCCGGGCTCCGGATTGGCCGCCATCCAGTCGCTCAGCGCGACGAGCTCGCCGGCGCTGGCGGCGATCCGCGCCTCGGCGCGGGCAATCACCTGGTCGATCATCACGCCACTCCATGGGCATCGAGCCGGAGCACCGCCTCGAGCAGCGCCCGCGCGCCGCGCCCGCAGTCCTCCGGCGTGGCATATTCATCGGGGCAATGGCTGCGGCCATCGCGGCACGGCACAAAGATCATCGCCGCCGCCGTGACCTGCGCCAGATGCATCATATCGTGGCCAGCGCCGCTGACCAGGCGCTGCGTCGCCGGATCGACCGCGCGGCAGGCGTCCTCGACCAATTCGAGCAGCCAGGCGGGCGGCCGCGTGGCAGCGGCCTCGGTCTGGGTGCCGATCCCGAGGCTGACGCCACGCTGCGCTGCGGCGGCCCGGGTCTGCGCCATCACGCGCTGCCAGATGCGCTCGATCTGGTCGGCATCGAGGCTGCGCACCTCGAGGAACAGCTCGACGCTGCCGGGCACGACGTTGCTCTGGTTCGGCGCAACGGTGAGGCGCCCGACGGTAGCCACGCTGCCAGGCTCGTCGCGGGCGGCCTGTTCGGCGGCCAGGACGCACTCGGCAGCAGCGGCGAGCGCGTCGTGGCGCAACGCCATCGGCGCGGTGCCGGCATGATCCGGCCGGCCGCGCAGGGTCAGCGTCGCGCGTCGGATGGCGACGATGCCGCTGACTGCGCCGAGGCGCATGCCGCCAGCCTCGAGCACCGGCCCCTGCTCGATGTGGACCTCGAGCGCTGCGTGCAGCGCGCCCGGCGCCAGCAGCGGCGCCGCCAGCGCGCCCGGATCGCCGCCCATCGCCCGCAGCGCCGCCGCGACATCACCGCCATGCGCGCGCGCGGCGAGCCACTCGGCGGGCAGCCCGGCCGTCAGGCCACGGCTGCCGACGCAGCTCACGCCAAAATCGTTGGCCTCCTCCGCCAGGAAATCGACGACCCACACCGGATGGTCGAGCGCGATGCCGGCGTCGTCGAGGGCGCGCACCACCTCGAGCGCAGCCAGCACGCCGAGCGCGCCATCGAAGCGCCCACCACCATAGACCGTATCGCTGTGCGATCCGATCAGGATCGGCGGCAGCGGCAGCCGCCCGGCGCGCCGCCCGACCAGATTGCCGGCGGCATCGATCGCCGGCGCCAGGCCGGCATCGGCGAAGCGCTGCTGCAGCCAGTCGCGGCCGGCGCGATAGGCGGCCGACGGAAAGCGCCGGGTGCACCCGGGCGTATCGGGTTCGCTGAACGTCGCAAGCTGGTCGAGATCCGCGAGCAGCCGCTCGAGGTCCGGGCGTGGTCGCGTCATGGTCTATCCTCGCCGGGGCGCGCCGCCATGCCGCCCCAGCGGGGGAACAGCCCGGCCGGCACCGCGATGTCGAACTGATCCAGGATCCGGCCGACCGTCTGGTCGACGATGTCGGCGAGGCTGGCCGGATGGGTATAGAACGCCGGCACCGGCGGCATCACGATGGCACCGATCTCGGCGACCGTGGTGAGCAGCCGCAGATGGCCGACGTGCAGCGGCGTCTCGCGCACCAGCAGCACCAGCCGGCGCCGCTCCTTGAGCGTGACGTCGGCCGCACGCACCAGCAGGTTGTCGCTGGCCGATGTGGCGATGGCGCCGACCGTGCGCATGGAGCATGGCACGACGACCATACCGCCGGTGCGGAACGAGCCGCTGGCGATGGCGGCGGCGATGTCGCCGGTGCGGTAGGTGACGTCGGCCAGCGCGGTGAACGCGGCGAGCGGGCAGCGCAGCTCGTAGCTGATCGTCTGCTTGCCGGGGCCACTCATGACCAGATGCGTCTCGATGCCGCCGAGCTGCCGTACGACCTCGAGCAGACGCTGCGCGTAGATGGCGCCGCTCGCGCCCGAGACACCGATGACCAGCCGCGTCATCCCGACCTCCCCATCATGTGGTGGCCATATTCTACCAGATGCCGGGCCGCCGGCGCGCTGCGGCGATCCGGCGGCTGCGTGACCCGCCGGGATCCCTGCGGCAGCGGCGCACCGTGGTGGTTGCGTTCTGCCGGGAACGCCCTATAATCACCGCATGCGCGATGCCGCGCGAGACCAGGAGGAGCAATGGAGCACAGTCTGTTCGTCTACGTCACCGGCGCCGGGGTATCCCGTACCGTCGCGCCCCTGCTCGACGGGCTGGTCGCCCAGGGTTGGAAGGTCTACACCGTCGGCACGCCCAACCTCGAGATGGTGGTGCCGGTCGCCGAGTTGCTCGACCGGCCGGGGTGCCACTGGATCCGGGGGTACAAGCTGCATCCGCTCGACATCTTTCCATTCGGCTCGATGCTGGTGGCCCCCTGCACCTTCAACACCTTCAACAAGCTCGGCAACGGCATCGGTGATACGCTGGTCACGGCGATGGTCGCCGACGCCATCGGCGCCGGCCTGCCGACCTACATCGCCCCGTCGATGAATCCGGCGCTGTGGCGGCATCCGCAGACGGGCGAGTCGCGGCGGCGACTCGAGTCCTGGGGGTGTCGGATCATCGAGCCACAGATCTCCCCCGAGCGGGTGATCATGGCGCCGATCGAGACGATCCTGCAGCACATGGCGGATCATCAGCGTTCGCTCGGCTGATGCCGCCTGCATCGGCCGCCCGGTCACGGCTGTGCGTAATCGATTACCAGGAAGGAACTCCGATGAACCGTCTGACGCCGCACTTCGAGCGCATGCTCGCGCGCTACCCCGCAGCGCCCGGCCTGCTCGGCGAGCTCATCACCGGCGAGCGCTACTTCGACATCTACCAGCGCCTCTCCGACAACTACTCGCCGACGCTGACGGTCAGCCGGGTGCAGGGGCCCCTGGTCAGGCAGTTGGTCGCCGAGGGCGTCGGCGACCCTGCCCGGCTGGCGGTCGACACCAATGCGCGGCGTTCGGGCTCGATCACCGTACGGGCGGGCCACGGCACGCCAAAGATCTGGCTCTCGGCGCACGCCGACATCTGCAGCTACCTGACCGGGCCATGGGATGGCAGCGGATATCCGCTGACGCCATTCTGCATGCACCGGGTCACGCCGGGGCGGCGCGCCGCGATGGCGCTGGCCGAGCCGACCGGCGACGGGCCGCTCGAGCGGCTGATCGCCGGGGATATGGTCACGCTCGAGGATGGATCGGTGCGCTTCGAGTGCGACGATGCCGGGCTGCCGCTGTGCACCCGCGTCGTGCATCACCTGGCCGCCAGTTGGAACCGCGACGACGACCGGGTGACCGGATTTCTCGACAACCAGGCCGGTTCGGCGGCCGTCCTGCTGGCTACCATGGTGCTCTCGCGGCTCGGCGCCGATGCGCTGGGGCTGGTCAACGACGAAGAGGAAGGGCCGGTCGACCGCGGCAACCAGGGGTTCTCGCGCGCCTCGAACCGGCTGCTGCACCGCACGCCGCTCGACGAGCTGCCCGACTACGTCGTCGTGAGCGATGGTCACGACCAGGAGGCCGCGCTGAAGCGCGGCGCGACCGGCGGTTTCGGCCTGGGGGCATCATTCGTCGGGTTCTCGAGCCAGGCGCGGGGCGCCGTCGTACCGCCGCAACTGCTGGTCTTCGCCCGTGATCTCGCCGCGCTGGCGGCGCCGCACGGCGTCGCGCTGCGCGAGGGCACCGGCTACGTCGGGCGCAGCGACGACATCTCGGCGATGCAATTCACGCCGAACGTCAGCATCATCGGGTATCCCAACGCCTTCTCGCACTTCGACCAGACGCCCCGCGCCCAGATGAGCGACCTCGTCGCGCTGACGCGCGTGCTGGTGGTCGTCGCGCTGCTGGCGCAGGATGCCGACTGGCGCGCGGCGTACCTGTGAGTTCGCCCGCGGCCGCTCCCGGCGATGACGCGCTGACGGCGCCACAGCTGGCGATCATCACCAGCGCGCGGCTGGCGCTGATCGCCGCCATCCGTCTGATGTACCCGCTGCAGCCGTTCCTTGCGCAGCAGCTGTCGGTCGATCTGCGGACGGCGAGCCTGATCGTGACGGTGCAACTGGCGACGTCGATGCTCAGCCCGCTGGGCGGCTATCTGGCCGACACGCGCGGCGCACGGACGACGATGCTGGCGGGTGTGGTGATCTTCTGCGTCGGCGTGATCGGCTGCGCGCTCTCGACGACGCTCGAGGCATTCCTGATCGGCTACGCCCTGATCGGGCTGGCGATCGCCCTGTACCAGCCGGCGGCCCAGGGGTACATCAGCGGGCACACGCGCTACGCCCGGCGCGCCCGGGCGCTCGGCATCCTCGAGACCTCCTGGGCGCTCGCCGCGATGGTCGGCGTCGCGCCGCTGATGCTGCTGGTGCAGCAGCAGCAGGCGGTCAGCGGCGCATTCTGGCTGCTCGCCGGCCTCGGCATCGCGGCGGCGCTGCTGGTCGGCATCGCGCTGCCCGGGGCACCACCGGCGGCGCGCCGTGCGTCCGCCGAGCCGCTCGACTGGGCCGTGCTGCGGCGGCCGGCGGTCCTGGCAGCCTGTGGCATGGCGCTGTGCGCCTTCGCCTCGTACAACACCGTCGTCGTGGTCCAGAGCGCCTGGGTGCAGTCGGTGTTCGTCGCCGATGAGGCGACGCTCGGCTGGCTGTTCGCCGTCGCCGGCGCCGCCGAACTGCTGGGCGCGCTGATGGTGGCTGCGTTCGCCGACCGGATCGGCAAGCGGCGCACGATCGTCGCCGGCTTCGGCGGCACCGCCCTGATGGTGGCGGTGATGCCGCTGACCGCCGGCCACTGGGAGTGGTTCATCGCCAGCTATGCGCTCTACTTCTTCCTGCAGGAGATCGGCATCGTCGCGATGTTCCCGCTGGCGTCGGAGATCGTGCCGCACGCACGTGGGACGGTGCTGGCGCTGGTGATCACGATGACGGGCCTGGGCAGCGTGATCGGTTCGCAACTGAGCGAGCCGATCTGGCGCGCTGCCGGATTTCCTGCCAACGGCCTGGCGGGCGCCGCGCTGCTCATCGGCCTTCTCGGGTGTGTCGCGCTGATTCGCAGCGACGCCGAGCGCCCACCCGCTGCCACCTTGGCGTCGTGAGGAGACATGATCATGACCACCGGTGTCGTTCCCATCATCGATCTCACGCCGTTCCGCACCGGAACCGCGGCGGAGCGCCAGGCTGTCGCCCGCCAGGTCGGCGCGGCCTGCGAGCAGATTGGCTTCTTCACCATCGTCGGCCACGGCATCCCGGAGGAGCTCATCGCCGAGATGGCGCAGATCTCGCGCACCTTCTTCGATCTGCCGATGGAGCAGAAGCTCGAGGTCCGGGTGAATCGCACCGGCGTCGGCTATGTGCCGCTGCAGGTCGAGGCGCTGGCCGCCAGCCTCGGCAAGCGCACTCCCGGCGATCTGAAGGAATCGCTGAACACCGGGACTGATTTCGGCCACGATCGCTGGCCGCGCGAGCCGGCCGCGCTGCGCGATGTCTATGTGCGCTACTTCGCCGCCGTCAACGATCTGGCCGGGACGATCATGCGCATCTTTGCGCTGGCGCTCGAGTTGCCGGAGGCGTATTTCGCCGACAAGATCGATCGGCCGCTGGCATTTCTGCGCGTGATCAACTACCCGGACCAGACCGAGGCGCCGGAGCCTGGCCAGTTGCGCGCCGGCGAGCATACCGACTACGGGACGATCACGATCCTGCGCCCGGAGAATGTGCCCGGTGGCCTGCAGGTGCTCGACCGCAGCGGCGCATGGCTCGATGTCCGTACCGTGCCTGGCTCCTATGTCATCAACATCGGCGATGCGATGCAGTATTGGACCAACGACCGCTGGATCTCGACGCTGCACCGGGTGGTCAATCCGCCACGCGACCTGGCGGGGGGGACGCGCCGCCAGTCGATCGTGTTCTTCCATACCCCGAACGATGATGCGCTGATCGAGTGTCTGCCGACGTGCCATGATGCGGCCAATCCGCCGCGCTATGCACCGGTGGCCGCCGGCGAGCACCTGCGCCGCAAGAGTGAGCAGGCCGGTACCCTGGCCGACAAGCCGAAGATGTGAGCGCGTCGCGCTGCGACATGAGGAACGCCGATCGGCCATCTGGCGCCGCCCCATATCACGCCGACGCGGCGGAACGGGACGGCGCAACTCCGGTCGATCCGGCATACGCGAGGAGGAATGCCGTGTCCGAACCGTTGCTCTACGAGCGTGATGGCCATGTCGGGATCATCACCTTCAATCGGCCAGACAAGCTCAACGCGCTGACACCGTCGATGATGCAGCAGCTTGATCGGCTGCTTGATCAGATCAATGTCGATGACGAGATTCGCTGCCTGGTGCTGATGGGCGCCGGCGATCGGGCCTTCTCGGTCGGTTTTGATCTCGACGGCCTCGAGATGCCGTATGCTACGCCCGATGTCACGAGCGCGGTTGATTACAACTTCCGCGTGATCATGAAGATCTGGCAGTTGCGCATCCCGGCGATCGCCGCCGTGAACGGCTACGCCGTCGCCGCCGGATCGAACCTGGCGATGATCTGCGACATCACCATCGCCTCCGACCGGGCGCGGTTCGGTGAGCCGGAGATTCGCCACGGTGCGCTCTCGCCGCTGCTGCTGCTGCCGTGGTTCAACGCCAATCCCAAGATGATCCACTACCTGTACTACTCGGGCGATACCATCACCGCCGCCGAGGCGCGCGAACTGGGCATGATCGCACGCGTGGTGCCCCACGACACTCTGCGCGACGCCGCGCTGGCGATGGCACGGCGCATCGCGCTGGTACCCCCGTATGCGGTGCGCATGACCAAAGACAGCATCCGCCGCACCTACGAAGCGATGGGCTTCTCGAACGCACAGTACCAGCACAAGGCCAATGACACGCTGGTGCTGGGTTCGGTGGGCATCCCCGAGAAGGACTACCTGTTCGGCCTGATGCAGCAGGGCGACATGCGCGCGTTCCTCGAGGCACGCGATGGCCCGTTCCGCCGCACCGAGCGCTGATGCACCCGCACCTCGCAGGCACGAAGCCACGAAACGACGGGAGACGGGGGGCGGGCTCACACGAAGCCACGAAGCCACGAAACGACGGG
>JAGWYG010000133.1 GCA_018969485.1 Chloroflexota bacterium | reverse complement strand
CCCTTCGTGCCTTCGTGTCTTCGTGTGAGCCCGCCCCCCGGCCCTTCGTGCCTTCGTGTCTTCGTGTGAGCCCGCCCCCCGCGCCAATGGGCTTGACAACCGGCTGCGCCGCTGCTAATATCGAAATTAGGCGCGACGTAAATTGAACCTATGAAGCCCATGGCGCCAGAACCAGACCCATCAAACGGGAGTGATGCAGGATGCGAATCCACATTGTGACACTCTGTGCTGCCATACTATTCGCCGGATGCGGCCCAGCGAGCCCGCCGGCCGGCGACGGTCGGCTGCGGGTCGTCGCGACCACCCAGCAACTCGCCGACGCCGTCACGAACATCGCGGGCGACGCAGTCGTCCTGACGGCGTTGCTCGGCCCGGGGATCGACCCGCACACCTATGTCGCCACCGAAGGCGACATCCAGACGTTCCAGGATGCCGACCTGATCATCGCGAACGGGCTGCTGCTCGAGGCGCGGATGGCGCGGGTGCTCGAACAGATCGGGCGGGGCGACGCGACGCGGGTCGTCGCGGTCGGCGAGCGGCTCGACCCGCTGACCCTGCTGAACTGGGAGCCCGAGGCCGGCCTGCCATATGATCCACACATCTGGAACGACGTCCGTCTGTGGATCGAGGTCGTGGGCGTGATCCGCGACACCCTGGTCGAGCTGGATCCGGCCAACGCCGCGGCCTACACCGCCAACGCCACGCGCTACATCACCGAGCTCGAGGCACTGCACCAATACACGCTCGCACAGGTCGAGCGCATCCCGCAGGACCTGCGCGTGCTGGTGACGGCCCACGATGCGTTCAACTACTACGGGCGGGCCTACGGGTTCCAGGTCGAGGCCGTCCAGGGCATCAGCACCGAGTCCGAGGCGAGCGCTGCCGACATCCAGGCGCTCGCCGGCGTCATCACGGCGCGTCGGGTGCCGGCGATGTTCGTCGAGACGACCATCTCGCCGCGCACGATCGAGGCGGTGCAGGCGGCGGTGCGTGCGGCGGGCCGCGAGGTCACCATCGGCGGCGCGCTGTTCGCCGACGCGATGGGGGCGCCAGGCACGCCCGAGGGGACATACATCGGCATGATGCGCCATAACATCGATACCATCGTCGCGGCGCTCGCCGGCAACTGAGCCGTGCGGGCGGCACAGGCACGAGCATGACACGGAGCAGGCCCATGGACAGATCGACTGCCGCCATCGACGTGACCGACCTCACCGTCGCCTACCACGACACGCCCGTGCTGTGGGATGTCGACGTCCGCGTGCCGCACGGTGTCCTGATGGCCATCGTCGGGCCGAACGGCGCCGGCAAGACCACGCTGATCAAGGCGATCCTGGGCCTGGTGCGCCCGGCCGCCGGCCAGACGCTGATCGATGGCGCGCCATACGCGCAGCAGCGCCAGCGGGTGGGCTACGTGCCCCAGCGTGGCAGCGTCGACTGGGACTTTCCGACCAGCGTGCTCGATGTGGTGATGATGGGCCGGTACGGTCAGCTGGGCTGGTTCCGCCGCCCGGGCAAGCGCGAGCGCGAGCTGGCGCTGGCGGCGCTCGAGACGGTCCAGCTGCAGCAGTATGCCGACCGTCAGATCAGCCAGCTGTCCGGTGGCCAGCAGCAGCGCGTCTTCCTGGCGCGCGCCCTGGTGCAGGATGCGCAGGTGTATTTCATGGACGAGCCGTTCGCCGGCGTCGATGCCGTGACTGAGCGCGCGATCATCGGCGTGCTGCAGGGCCTGCGCGCGGCTGGCAAGACGGTTGTGGTGGTGCACCACGACCTGCAGACGGTGCCGGAGTACTTCGATTGGGTGACGCTGCTGAATGTGCGGGTGATCGCGTGTGGCCCGGTGGCCGAGGCGTTCACCGATGAGCATCTGCGCCGCGCCTACGGCGGGCGGATCGCGTTCCTCGGCGGCGGATCGGGCGAGCCACACCCGGCGCCTCCGGCGGAGCACGACGCCGGGCCGGCCGTGATCGTCGGGACACCGCGATGAGGCGTATGGCCGGCAGGACCGGAGGGTGAGCATGGATCTGCTGACCGACTATACGTTGCGCTCGATCGCGCTGGGAGCGGCCGCCCTGGGCATCGTCAGCGGCATCCTGGGCTGTTTTGCGGTGCTGCGGCGCCAGGCGCTGCTCGGCGATGCGATGTCGCATGCGGCGTTGCCCGGCGTGGTGCTGGCCTTCATGCTCACCGGCTCGCGGGCGCCGCTGGTGCTGGTGTGCGGCGCGGCGCTCGCCGGCTGGCTCGGTGCGCTCGCCGTGCTGGCGATCGTGCGCCTGAGCCGGATCAAGGAGGACAGCGCCTTCGGCCTGGTGCTGTCGGTCTTCTTCGCGGTCGGCATGCTCCTGCTCAGCATGCTGCAGCGCAGCGGCGCCGGTGGCCAGGCCGGGCTCGACAAGTACCTGTTCGGCCAGGCCGCCGCGCTGGTCACCTCCGACGTGATCACCATCGCCGCCCTCGGCGCGCTCACGCTGCTGGTGCTGGCAGTGTTCTGGAAGGAGTTCCAGCTGCTCAGCTTCGATCCCGACTACGCCGCAAGCCTGGGCTATCCGGTGCGCGCACTCGACATCCTGCTGACCTCGCTGATCGTCCTGGCGATCGTCATCGGCCTGCAGCTGGTCGGCGTCGTCCTGATGAGCGCGATGCTGGTGGCGCCGGCGGTGGCGGCGCGCCAGTGGACGAACCGGCTGGGCACGATGGCGCTGCTGGCGGGCGGCTTCGGCGCGCTGGCCGGGGTGACCGGGGCGGTGATCAGCGCCACCGGGCGCGGCCTCGCCACCGGGCCGGTGATCGTGGTATGCATCAGCGTGGTGGTCCTGGCGTCGCTGGCGTTCGCGCCGGGCCGCGGCATCCTCTGGGGATGGCTGCGGCAGCGGCGCAGCCGCCGCCGCCTGGCCGCCGGTGACGGAGCGCGCCCATGAGCCCACAGCTCGAGATCCAGCTGATCGCCATGCTGGTCGCTGCCGCCTGCGCGCTGCCGGGGGTGTTCCTGGTGCTGCGGCGCACCGCGATGGTCAGCGATGCCATCAGCCACACCATCCTGTTCGGCATCGTGATCGGCTTTCTCGTCGTGCGCGACCTCGCCTCGCCGTGGCTGATGGCCGGCGCGACCCTGACGGGCGTCCTGACGGTCTGGCTCGTCGAGCTCCTGACGCGCACGCGGCGCGTCCACGAGGATGCGGCGATCGGGCTGGTGTTCCCGTTGCTGTTCAGCCTGGCGGTGATCATGATCTCGCGCTTCGCCGGCAACGTGCATCTGGACAACGACGCGGTGCTGCTGGGCGAGATCGGCTTCGCGCCGTTCGACCGGCTGGTGCTGCTGGGCGTCGATCTGCCGCGCGCGATGTGGGTGATGGGCGGCATCCTGGCGGCGAACCTGCTGTTCATCGGGGTGTGCTACAAGGAGCTCAAGCTGAGCACCTTCGATGCCGGTCTGGCGACGGCGCTGGGCTTCTCGCCGGCGCTGCTGCACTACGGCCTGATGACGCTGGTCTCGCTGACTGCGGTGGGGGCGTTCGACGCGGTGGGCGCGATCCTGGTGGTCGCACTGATGATCGGTCCGCCGGCGGCGGCATATCTGCTGACCGACCGGCTGGCGCGCATGGTGGGCCTGAGCGTGGCGATCGGGGCGCTCAGCGCGCTCGCCGGCTACTGGCTGGCCCGCACCCTCGATACGACGATCGCAGGTGCGATGGCGACGATGATCGGCGTGAGCTTCGCGCTGGTGTTCGTGTTCGCCCCCCAGCGCGGCATGATCGCCCTGCTGCGCCGCCGCGCCGGCCAGCGCTGGATCGTCGCCCAGCAGATGCTGGCGGCGCATCTGCTGCAGCACGAAGGCACTCCGGCGGCCGAGGACGAGTCGCGCCTGAGCACGCTGGGCGAGCACCTGCGCTGGTCGCCGGGCTTCGTCGTCGGGGTGGTGCGGCGCGCCGAGGCCGGCGATCTGGTCCGCCGCGACGGCGACGCGCTGCGCCTGACGGCGCGCGGCCGGGCGCTGGCGGTCGCGGCGATGACCCGCTGAACGCCAGCGCAGCTCCCGGGCGCCCGGGCCACCACGCCCGCCGCACCAGCGCTCAGCGGACGGTCACCGCGATGCGGTAGACGTCGGCCGGCGGCTCGGTCTCCCACGGCCGATGATAGACCAGCTCGAGGGTCGTCGTGCCGGCGGCCCGTGCCGTCCAGCGATACACGTAGGTTCCGCCGGCGCCGATCAACTGGCTGTCGGCGGTGTACTCGGGCTCGCCGGCGCTCGCCAGCACCAGGTCGTCGCCAGCCGACTGCTCCCAGAGGTAGCCGGTGGTGGGATTGCCGTTGATCGTCAGCGCCAGCACCTCACCGATCGCCATCGTCACGGCCGATGGGCCAGACTTGGTGACGGCATGTTCGCGCGGGCCGGCCGGCGTGCAGGCCGCCAGCAGCAGGAGCGCGCCGATCCAACCCAGCCAGTGTCCCTGTCGCATGCCATTCCTTCCCGTGTCTCGCGGTTCCGTCGTCTCAGGAGTTGCCGTGGCCGCGCAGAAACCGCCAGAGCGCTGCCAGGAGCCTGCGCCAGCCATGGCGCAGCGCGGTTCCCAGTGATACCACGCGCCCCCCCGGCGCGCTGGCCGCAGGCTGCGGCGCCCCGGGCGGGCCGGCGGCTGTGGCATCGACGCCGCCGGCGCACTGCGAGTTCCCGGCATCGCGGCCGACGGGCGTGTCGCGGCGCTTGGCCCGGCGCACACGCCACCTGCCCGCGCCGCACCGGTCGGGCTCAGCGCCCCCACGCCAGCCCCGACGTCGCATCGATCTGCAGGTCGTTGGTGATGCGACGCGACTCGCCGGCGAACAGCCGCCCGGTCGCATCGCTGAACAGCTCGGCGACCCACAGGTCGAAGCCGGCACCACCCGGCGCCACCGCGAGGTACGCCAGATACGACCCGTCGGGCGAGATCGCCGGCGCGCGCGCGTCGGCACGCTGCGTCAGCCGCGTCAGGCCGCCCTGGCGCAGGTTGAGCGCAAAGACATCGGTATGCCCGCCGTCGCGCGTGGCGAACACCAGCCAGCGGCCATCCGGCGAGATCGCCGGATCGTAGCTCTGGTCCGGCGCACCGATCAGCGGCGCCGTCACCGAGCGCTGGCGGTCATAGCTCATCAGCCGCGACGGCGCGCGCCGGTCGACGGGTGTGATGCTGAAGATGATCTGGCTGCCGTCGGGCGTGTAGGCGATACGGCCGACGTGGGCATATGCGTCCTGATACAGTGTGTCGGTAGCAGCCCCCGGCACCACCGAGCGCCGCATCAGCGCCAGCGGGTGGTCGAGCAGCGGCGTGCCGGCCGGCGGGGCGATCTGCGATGCATAGCCGATCTCACGGCCATCGGGCGAGAACGTCGGCGAGAACGCCCAGATGACATCAGCCGAGCGCTCGAAACTGCCGGGCGGCAGGGTCGAGCCATTCTCGGTGATGGTGCGTATCGTGCCGCCGTTCGCCCCGATCAGCGCCAGATCGCTGAAGCTCGGCCCATGGTACACAAACACGATCTGCGCGCCATCCGGCGACCAGGCCGGCTGCGCGGCCGTGCCACCGCTGGTCAGCTGCATCCCCGACGTCCCCTGCCAGACCCACAGGTCACCATTGACGGTGAACGCGATCCGGCCCGGCAACGGCTCGTTGGCGCCGGTCACCGTCGCGAGCGGCCGCGGGCTCGCGACCGGCGTCGGGCTGGATGCCACGATGGTCGGCGGTGCCGACGGATCGGCCGGCCGTGGTGTGCCATCGACGGCGGGGAGCGCCGTCGCCGGTGGCACTGGCCCGACCGTGCCGCACGCGGCGATCAGCAGGATGGCGAGGCACACCAGGCCATGCATCGCCGACCTCACACCGATCCTCCCATGGGTGTCGGTGGCGCGAAGAGTGCCGTGGCGCGCGCCGGCGGCATCAGCACCGTCAGCGCACGATCGGCCACGGTGAACTGCATCGGCGTCTCGCCGAGCAGATCGCCGTCGACCTGCACGGGCAGCGGTCTGCGGGTCTCGATGGTGATGTCGCGCGCACGCAGGTGTTCCATGCGCGGATCGATGCTGGCGCGCCGCAGCAGCAGCGCGGCGCCGGCGGCCCGTGCGAGGTCGATGATCGATGACCCGCGGATGATACAGACGTCGAGGACGCCGTCGCCGACGCGGGCGTGTTCGGTCAACTGCATCACGCCGCCATACAAGGGCGTGTTGCCCAGCACGATCATCAGCGCCCAGCGCCGGATGACCCGCCCGTCGAGCACCATGCGCACCCGCACGCCGCGGTACTGTCGCGCGATCGCGAACGCCCGCATCGCGTACGCCAGTATGCCGAGCCGGCGCTTGTCGTGGGCCTGCAGTCCGGCGACGACCGCCGCGTCGAACCCGATGCCGGCCATCAGCAGGAACCAGCGCGTGCCGGCGCGGCCGACGTCGACGCGATAGCGCGGCAGGCTCGGCAGGAGTTCGGCCAGCGCGCGGATGTCGCGGGGCAGCGCGAGCTCGCGCGCCCAGACATTGACGGTGCCGATCGGCAGGGGGGCGAGTGCGGTGTCGCTGCCCACAAGGCCGTTGAGCGCCTCGTTGAGCGTGCCATCGCCGCCGGCGGCGATCACCAGATCGACCCCGGCGGCGGCGGCCCGCGCGGCGATCTGTGTTGCGTCGCCGCTGGCACGTGTATGCACCAGATCCACCAGCCAGCCGTGGCGGCGCCAGATGGCCAGCGCATCGGTCAGTTGGCCGGCGAGCGCCTCGGCCTGGCCGGAGGTCGGGTTGGCGATCACGACGACCCGCGCTCCGGGCGCCAGCGGGCCAGCGCAGGGAGCGATCATGTCGGCCACCGGCGCATGCGCCCGGGAACGGCCAGCCTGCCGAGGCCGGCACGATGCCGGTGCGGCCAATCGTGGCAGCGGCCCGCCTGCCACGAACCGCCATGCCAGGCGGTGATCTGGCCGGCCGGCCGGTCCGGCGGCGGCGCGCGAAACCCGTCAGTCATTGCCACCCCGCATCGCCGCACAGCCCGACGTGCCCCGCGCCCGACCGCGTGGCCACCGGGGACGAGCGCAGGCCGGCGGCGCGTTCGGCTCATACCGTGCCACCCATCCCGGCGCCATGCTCGTGGCCCGGCAGGCTGCGCCACCGGCGGAATGCGTCGCCGGGATCGATCGGCGGCGGCGCGCCGGCGCGCGCCAGCATCAGCCAGACGGTGCAGAGCGGCAATCCGACGACATTCGTGAAACTGCCGCCGATCCGCTGCACCAGCGCACCGCCCGGCCCCTGAATGCCGTAGCCGCCCGCCTTGTCGAGGGGATCGCCGGTGGCGACATATGCCGCGATCGCGTCGGCGTCGAGCGGCGCGATCGTCACCTGGCTGG
>JAGWYG010000132.1 GCA_018969485.1 Chloroflexota bacterium | reverse complement strand
ATGACTTGGCGGCGCTCCAGCAGCAGCAGCAGCAGCAGTGACTGCGCCCCGCCGCGTTGCCATGCCGGGCGACGCGGCGCTGGTCTCGAAGGGAGCGACGCCCGCTCAGCCGGCGCGGGCGGTCCCCAGCTGCTCGGCGAGCGTCTGCGCCCGCTGCACCCCCTCGTGGAGCGTGGCGCCGAGGTAGACGCCCGGCATGCGGCGGCGCAACTCGGGGTGGATCTCGAAGATACGGCCGCTGTACGCCAGCATCAGCCCATGATCCTGCAGCGGCTCGATGATCCGTGCCAGTTCGATCAACCCGGGCAGGTGTTCGGCCAGCGTGACGCTGGCCACCACCAGCGCCGGCGCACTGCGGGCAAAGAACGGGGCGCTGCCGGCGAGCCCGACATTCTGGCCGAGGTACAGCAATTCCCAGCCACGCTGCTGGAGCAGCAGCGCGAACATCAGCATGCCGAGCTCATGGCGTTCGCCGGGGACGCACAGGCACACCGCGCGCGGGCCCCGGGCGAACGGCGCACGCGTCTCGAACAGCGCCAGCAGCCGTTGCCGGACGAACGCCGAGATCATGTGCTCCTCGGCGACGCTGATCTGGCCCAGCATCCAGCGCTCGCCGACGTCTGCCAGGATCGGCTGGAACAGGTCGGCGAGCAATACGTCGACGGGAAACAGGGTCGCCAGCGTGCTGGTGATCAGATGCGCCTGGCGGATATCCAGCGACAGCAGCGCGGCCAGCAGGCTGGCGCGCATCGCCGACAGGCGCGCGTCGCCCGCCGGCGGCGCGTCAGCCACCGGCGCGGGCGCCGGGCCTGCCGCGTGCTGTACCACCTCGCGCACGAGTTCGACCGCACGGCTGATGACCATGCCTTCGTCGACGCGCTCGCGCAGCCAGCGGATCAGTTCGACATCGCGCTCGGAATACAGGCGATGCCCCTGAGCGGAGCGCTGCGGCGCGGGGAAGCCATAGCGCTGCTCCCAGACGCGCAGCGTCGAGACATGCACGCCGGTCTGCTGCATCACCGCCTTGATGTTCAGGCGCGGCTGATCCGGGTAGATGGCGAGACGCCGAAGTTGCTCGGTCATTGAGCGCACCTCTTCAATCTCTGGCCGGGGTGGTGTGCGTGCGCCGGGTCGGCGCGCCGCGCACACCCTTATACCAGCATTCGCGCTGCTTGTCGAGTGCCGCCGGGGTTGCGTCACAGGGTGGATGCATGAAACACGCGCGGGTTCTCGCGGGCCTGCAGACCTCACATGCTCACTGGCCGGACCGTGCAGCAGCCCTGCTCGATCATGACGGCGCCGTCAACGCACTTGAAGCCCTGCCTCAGACTCTGTTTTCCGGGCGTTGACGTGGCACTGCCCGATCGCCGCACCGCTTGACAGCCCATCAGCCGCCTGCTATGATCGGTCGCAGTGTGCAGGCGCGTGGCAGTCGCGCGGCGAGCGCCGCCGGCGGCCTCCCCGTCCGCCTGCGGACACCAGACAGGATGCCGGCCGTGACCGTGCTACGACCACACCGAAACTGCTACGTGGTGTCGCCTGCGCTCATCGCGGGCGAGCACCCGTTTCGTTCGCACCTGTGCCTGCCCGAGACGCTCGTGCGCTATCGGCAGCTCGGCATCGATACCTTCATCGACCTGACCACCGATGGTGAGCTACCAGGATATGCCGCGGCCGCCGGCGACGGCGCGATCTGCCTGCGGTTCCCGATCACCGACTACCGCACCCCACCGCATCAACTGATGGTCGCCATCCTCGACGCGATCGACGCGGCAGCCCACCGGAGCGGGCGCGCCTATCTGCACTGCCATGCGGGCATCGGCCGGACTGGCACCGTCGTGGGGTGCTGGCTGGTGCGCCACGGCGCCGACGGCCACGCGGCGCTCGAACGCGTCTCGCAGCTGTTCCACACGACGCTCCAGGCGCAGCCGGGGCAGCACAGCCCCGAGACTGCGGCGCAGCGCACGTTTGTGATGCAGTGGCAGGAGCAGGCCCGTCCGATGGCGGCCGTGCGCTGATCCTGCCGGAGGGAGCACGCCATGTCGAATCCGTCGGCTCCCGCCAGCCCCCCGGACTGGCGCGCGATCGTGGTGTTTCTCGTGCTGTCGTTCGGCCTCGCCTGGCTGCTGGCCCTGCCACTGTGGCTCAGCCCGCAAGGGCTGGGCGACCCGCTCGCAGCGGCGGTGTTGCCGCTGATGATGATGGCGCCGGCCAGCGCGACGCTGGTGGTGACGCGCTTCGTCAGCCGCCCGGCCGCGGGCATCCGCGAGGCGACCGGGTTGCGGCTCGGGCGGAACCGACTGGCCGTCTGGTCGCTCGCCTGGCTCGGCACCATCGTCCTCGTCGCCGCGACGCCGTTTGTCGCCGCGGCGTTCGGCGTGTATCGCCTCGATCTGGTGGCGTTCTCGGGCCTGGCACAGATGCTGGCGCAGCAGGGTATCGAGCCGCCTGCCGATGCGCTGCGCGGCATGATCATCGCGCAATTCGCCCTGCTGCCGCTGGCGCCGCTGATCAATGCGCCGTTCAGCTTCGGCGAGGAATGGGGCTGGCGCGGCTACCTGCTGCCGGCGCTGCTGCCGCTCGGCGCCTGGCCGGCGCTCATCCTGAGCGGCGTGATCTGGGGCCTGTGGCATCTGCCGGTGATCCTGCTCGGCTATAATTACCCGGAGCACCGCGACATCGGCTGGCTGCTGATGACGGTCACCTGCGTCATCTGGGGGGTGCTGTTCGGCTGGACGCGGCTGGCCACCGGCAGCGTCTGGCCGGCGGTGATCGCACACGGCGCGCTCAACGGCACGGCCGGCATCGTCGTGGCGCTGGCGCATGCCGAGCGCCCGGTGAACACCGCGCTGGCCGGAGCGACGGGCGTGACCGGCTGGCTGCTGCCGCTGGTGGCGGTGCTGGTGCTCGTCGTGCTGCGGCTCCCCGGCACTCCGCCACAGGATGCGCCGCGCTGAGTTCGGGCCGGTGTGGGGAGCGGCGGCCAGGCCGCCTTGCGAGGAGCCTCGATGTACAGCGAGACCAGTCCGATCCTCGGCCCGGCGCGCGTCGGCGCGGCCCATCTGGCGCAGGCGCTGCTCGCCCGGCCGACGGGCGAGTATACGCCGCACGACATCACCCAGATCATCGTGCCGGCCTATCACCGGATCTGCGGCGAAGTGGGCGTCGATCCGGTGCTGGCGGTGGCGCAGATGGTCCACGAGACGGGCAACCTGACGAGTTTCTGGGCGGCACGGCCGCAGCGTAATCCGGCGGGGATCGGGGTGAACGGCCGGCGGCAGCGTGAGCGGCCGGCGCAGCCGCGGGTCTGGGCGTTCAATCGCCAGGCTGGCTGGTGGTTGATGGGGGTGAGCTTCGCGACGTGGCAGGACGATGCCATTCCGGCGCATATCGGCCGGCTGCTGGCGTATGCCCTGCCGCCAGATGCGGGTGATGCGGCCCAGCGCCACCTGATGGCGCTCGCGCTGACCTATCGCGCGCTGCCGGATCGCGTGCGCGGGAGCGCTCCGACGCTCAAGCCGCTCGGTCGGGTGCATAATCCGAGCGGCCTGGGATGGGCCAGCCCGGGCACGCAGTACGGCGCCCGGATCGCGATCATCGCCAACCGCATCCTGCAGCGGGCGCCCGGGCGCACGGCGCAGGACGCCGCGGACGAACTGCCGGAGCCACCGGTCGATGAGACTGACGTTCATGCGTGACCGCGGCTGCGGCCACCCGACGGCAGCCGGCGGTGCCGGCACCACGCGAAGGAGACCGACGATGCGCCGATGGCTGTCATGCATGAGCCTGTTCCTCGTCGCCGCGCTGATCGGCTGTGGCGCACCGGCCGCACCTGCGATGCCCGCCGCGCCCACCGAGCCGCCGCGCACGATCGCCCGGCCGTCGGCCACGCCGGCCAGCGCGCCGGCCGGCCCGTCGGCCACGCCGGTCGTGGCGCCGACCAGCCCGCCGGCGGATGACGCGGTGCTGCCCGAGGCGGACCCGGCGCTGGTCGCCCTGATCGATGCCGCCAGCGATGCGCCGGGCGCCGAATCGGCGCTGGCGTGGTTTGCCGCCGTGTTCGGCCCGCTGCCCGGCGTGCCGGTGCCAGCGACGCTGGGCGCGCCGGTGAGCGGCACCGGCGCGCTGGCGGCAGTGTTCGCCGCGTGGGACGAGCTCGACGACGCGCAGCGGGCGGCCGTCCGCGCTGCGCTGCTGCTGCCCGCGGACTACGCGCCGCAGGTTGCGGTGCCCGGCACCACCGGCACGATCATGCAGCCGGTGCCGGCCGACACCATCGATCCGATCGTCGTCGAACTGCTCGGCAGCGCCGGCGGCGGCGGCTGGGCGCACCCGGCCCGCGAGCTCGCGCAGGAGCAGGCCTACCGCGACTCGCTCGAGCGCGCCGCCGGCATCCTGCGCAGCCACCTCGGCCCGCTCGGGCGCACGGTGCTGCTGCAGGTCGTAGCCCGCCCCGAAGCCGGCACCACGCGCAGCGCGCTGGCGAGCGCGCTGGTCATGCCTGATGGAACCTGCCGGATCCATGCCTATCGCAACAACTTTGCGCCGCCGGCGGCCAACGACATCAACACCCTGGCGCACGAGCTCGTGCACTGCTACCAGCAGGTGTGGAACGGCGGCGTGCTGCCACGGGCACTGCGCTGGGTCGAGGAGGGCGGCGCCGAATGGGCCGGGGCGATGGCGCAGATCGAGGTGTCCGGCCAGCCCGACCGCACGTCAGTCGAGTTTCTGGGGTCGTGGGTGGTGCGCGCCGAGCGCTCGCTGTTCCGGCGGAGCTACGACGCCTGGGGGTGGCTGGCGCTGGCCGATCTGCAGAGTCCGGGGCTGTGGGGGCGTTTTCGCGCGTTCAGCGTGGCGCCGGATTCGGCCAGCGCCTATCGCATCGCCGCCGGCAGCGACCCGGCCGCGCCGTGGCTGGCGCGCTGGGCCACCAGCCAGACATGGTTCGTCACCTTCGGCGAGCGCTGGCGCATCAGCAGCCCGGGCCTGCCGACCACGTCATCGCGCGTGATCGGCTACCAGGCGCTGGGCAATGGTGCGCGCATCGCGCTGACCGCGCCGGATCACGCCAGCACGCACGCGGCGATCGACGCCAGCGCCGAGGTGGTGCGCTTCGATGCCGGATCGGCCGCCGGCGTGGTGCGCCTCGACACTGCCGACCGCGACATCGCCGATCTGGCAGGCCAGGCCTGGTGCACCGGCGCCGACGATGCCGCCTGCACCTGCCCGCGCGACACGGCGCGTGCCGGCGAGCGCATCCCCCGCCTCGGCGCCACGCGCGTCGTCGTCGCCTTGGCCGGCGGCGGTGCTGCCGTCGCCGGCAGCGTCAGCGGGCGCTCGCTGCGCGACGAGTGCGGCAGCGCCGCGCGCTGCCCGGTCGGGCGCTGGGCCCAGGCCGCACCGGGACCGTTCCCCGACGGCGTGCGGCTGATCTCGGGCGGCACCGGCGCCGAGCTACAGATCAGCGCCGATGGCACCGTGATCCAGGACTTCACCAGCTATGCGCCGATCATCGCCGAAGCGGGAAGCACGCCCGCCGACACCATGCGCATCGGGCTGTCGCCGCAGGGGCAGATCACCTCGCGCATCGTCATTCCCGCCGACGGGCCATTCACCGAATCGCCGGTGACCGGCGTCGACGCCAGCGGCCTGGCGGGCGATGGCTACATCGAGGTCGGCGGCCAGCGCGCGCCGATCAGCACGCAGGACCTGATCGGCATCGTCAGCGGGCTGCTGAGCAGCCCGGCGCTCGGTGGGGCAAACCCGCCGGTGGTGCTGCGCTGCGACGGCGCCGACACGGTGCTGCTCGACGCCGGCTGGGGCCAGCAGGTGTACACCCGCGTCCCGTAGCCGGGATCGTGCATGAGCGGTGCCCTGCTGCGACTGCAGGCCAGCGGCACCGCAGGCGCGAACCAGCGTCGCCGCCGGCGCAACGCCGCCCGGGCGCGTGGATGCCGCCAGGCAGACCGGGCGGTGGCACCGCAGCGCGTCCGCGCGCCGCTGCCGCGTCGTGGCGCAGCTATACCGGGTGGATCAGCGGGCCGAGCACCTGGCGCCCCCGCACCAGCCCCTCGTCGAAGCGGTCATGACTGAATACCGCATCCTCGTGCTCAATCGCCACGCCGCCGTCGTACCCGATCTCCCGCAGCGCGGCGATGAAGGGCGCCCAGGCGATCATGCCATAGCCGGGGATGCGGAAGCGGAATGCATTCCCGTTGACGCCACCGCGATAGCGCCGCTCGGCGAGCAGTTCGACATCCTTGGCGTGCACGTGATACACCCGGTCGCGGTACTCGGCGAGCGCGCGCAGATGGTCGATGCCCTGCCACGCGAGATGCGACGGATCGAACTCGATGCCGATCGCAGGCGACGGAACCGCGGCAAACCACGCGTCCCACGTGTCGGGCGACCCGCCCATGTTCACCGGCCTGAATGGCAGCCGGCCGCCGAAGCCCATCCAGTTCTCGAATGCCAGCCGTAGCCCACGCTGCTCGGCACGCCGCGCCACCGGCCCGAACCGGTCGGCAAACAGCCGGAGATTGCCATCCCAGTCGCGGGCGGCATCGAATCCGCTCATGCTCGCGACAGTCTGCACCCCCAGCCGCTCGGCGGCGTCGAAGACCCGTTCGTAGACGTCGTGGACGAATGCCGGCTCGGCAGCATTGAACACCGCGCTGCGAAAGGCGACGTCGTAGTATGCGAGCGCGCTGATGGTCACGCCGCGCTCGCGGCACTGCGCCCGCGCCTGCGCGATCGCGTCTGCGTCGAGCGCTGCGACATCAGCCCGGCCGAAGGCATCGGCCTGGAGCTCAAGCCCGTCGAACCCCAGCCGCGCCGCCTTGTCGATGTCGGCGACCGCTGCCGACAGAAATCCGAGATGCATCATCTGCTCCATGCTCATGCGTCATCGAACGATCACGGCAGTGCGCAACGCTGGCCGATCGCAGGAGGGAGCGCGGTCTGCCGTGCGCTGACTGCGTCATCCGCCCTGCGCTGACCGCACGTCGGGCGCCGTCGTGGCGCGATCCCGGCCCGCGCCGACAGCCATGCCTCGCAGATCCGTTCCAGCCGCCATCCGGGGTCCGCGCACACCATGACCGCACCGGGGCATTCTAGCAGACGGGTGGGCACATGCCTCAAGCGGGCCAGGCAGCATGGCGTGCACCCGGAAATGCCGGCGCTGCTGCGCCGGACTGCACGCATACCGGGCACAGGCCACCATCGCGGCCTGTGCCGACGCCGACGGTTGACATTGCGCCAGCAAACTACCATTCGCCCCTGCGTACCTTCGTGTGATCCCGTCCCCCGCCCCTGCGTGCCTTCGTGCCTTCGTGTGATCCCGACGACCGCCCCTTCGTGTCTTCGTGTGATCCCGTCCCCCGTCCCCCGTCCCTTCGTGTCTTCGTGTCTTCGTGTGATC
>JAGWYG010000131.1 GCA_018969485.1 Chloroflexota bacterium | reverse complement strand
GCAGCGACGCGCTCGTTGTGCTGGCGCTGGCCAGCATCATCATCGGCGGCATCGCCAACGGCATCATCGTCGTGCGGCGACACCGGCTCCATCCCGTCTGGAGCCTGGCGCTCGGCCCCGGCCTGCTGGTCTACTTCATCCTCGCCGGCTCGGCAGTCGCCCATCTCGCGCGGCACGGCAGCATCGCCTGGCGTGGCCGGCAGGTGCGCAGCCAGCCCGCGGCGTCTGATTCGTCCCGGGACGACGTATAATGCCGCGAGGCGGGGCGCATGTTCGCCCGAACCTGCCATGGCGCGACAGAAAGGGAATTCCATGACACGCATCTACGTCGGCGATATCATGCACCAGGGCACCGTCAGCGTGCCAGCCGAGACCAGCGTCGCCGAGGCGATCGCGCTGATGCAGCAGCACCGCATCCACGCCATCGTCGTGGTCGATGGCCCGGGGTATCTGGCGGGGATCATCTCGCAGACCGACTGCCTGCGCGCGTGGGGGGCCGGTTCGGACTATCATGAGGTGATGCGCGGCCCGGTGAGCGCCGTCATGACGCGCAGCGTCGTCACCTGCATGCCGGACATGCAGCTCGAGCGCGCCATCCGGCTGATCAACCGCAACCACATCCATCGCCTGGTGGTCGTCGAGGAGCGCAACGACGGGCGCTTCTGGCCGGTGGGCGTGCTCTCGATGAGCGATATCGTGCGCGCCATCGAAGCCGGCCAGATCGGCCGCGAGGTCATCGGCGACGCGTGATCGACGCGGGGCGGCGGCCTGGCGGCCACCGCCCCGTCGGCTCAGTCGACCAGCAGTTCGAGTGGCTGTTCGAGCGACCGGCGCACCTCGCCGAGGAAGCGCGCCGCCTCGGCACCGTCGGTGATGCGATGATCGGCCGACAGCGTGAGGTTCATCACCTGCCGGGCGATCACCTCGTCGCTGTCGTCGCGGAATGCCGGCACGCGCCGCACGGCGCCGACGGCCAGGATGGCCGCCTGGGGCACGGTGATGATGGCGACGAACTCGCTCACGCCATACATCCCCAGGTTGCTCACGGTGAACGTGCCGCCCTGCAGGTCGGCGGCGCCGAGCTTCCCCTCGCGCGCCAGCGCCACCAGGCGCTTGCTCTCGCGCGAGATTGCGCCGAGCGAGCGCGACTGGCAGCCGGTGATCACCGGTGCGACCAGCCCGGCGTCGAGCGCGACGGCGATCGAGACGTTGACGTCGTGATGCAGCTCGATCCCGGCGTCGCTGTACGATGCGTTCAGCATCGGGAAGCCGCGCAGCGCCCGGGCTGCGGCCTTCACGATCATGTCGTTGACGCCGATCTGCGCCTCGCGCGGCCGGCCGGCATTGATGCTGCCACGCAGCGCCAGACACGCGCCCATGTCGACTTCCATCGTGAGCATGAAGTGCGGCGCCTGCTGCCAGCTCTGCGAGGTGACCCGCGCGATGGTGCGCCGCATGCTGGTGAGCGGGACGAGGTCGCCGCGGGGGCTCGCTGCCACGGGCGTCGGTGCAGCCACCGCCGGCGTCGGTGCAGCGACCACCGCCGGCGTCGGTGCGGCGACCACCGCCGGCGTCGGTGCGGCGACCACCGCCGGCGTCGGTGCGGCCACCGCAGAGGGGGCAGCCGCCGGACGCGCCGTCAGCGCCTGTTCGACGTCCGCCCGCACCACCCGGCCGAGCGGGCCCGTCCCGGCGATGCCGGCCAGCGGCAGGCCATGATCGCGCGCGATGCGGCGCGCCAGCGGCGACGCACGCACCTCGCGGTCGTCGACGGCGGGCGGCGCCACGGCGACAGCCGGCACGCTCGGCGCGGCCGGCGGCGATGATGGCTGCTCGACGGCAGCCGCTGCCGGCGCAGCCGGCGGCGACGGCGCATCGTCGCCGAGGCGGGCGATCACTGCATTCACCGGTACCGTCTGGCCAGCCGCCACCACAATCTCGCGCAGCACCCCCGAGTCAAACGCCTCGATCTCGATCGTCACCTTGTCTGTCTCGATCTCGGCGATCGGTTCGCCGCGGCGCACCTCATCGCCGATCTGCCGCAGCCAGCGGACGATCGTCCCTTCCTGCATATCAAAGCCCATCTTGGGCATCGTCACATCAGGCATCGTCAACTCCTCCCGTGCTCAACCGATGGCGGGGCGCCAGATCACTTGAGCGCATCGCGGATAGCGTTCGCGATCCGATCGACGGTGATCACCGTCTTGAGCTCAAGATTCTTCGAGTACGGCATCGGCACCTCCCTGAAGTTCACCCGGGTGATCGGTGCATCGAGGTAATCAAAGCCATACTCATACAGGCGTGCCGCAATCTCGGCGCTGGTCCCGAACGACTGCCAGTCCTCCGTCACCACGACGCCCCGGCCAGTCCGTTTGAAGCTCTCGATCGCCAGGCTCATATCGAGCGGGCGCAGCGTCCGCAGATCGACGATCTCGACCTCGATGCCCTCGCGCGACAGCACCTCGGCCGCCTGCAGCGACAGGTGCACCATGCGCGAGTACGTCACCACCGTCGCATGACGCCCTTCGCGCACCAGCGCCGACCGGCCGATCGGCACCTCGTATGGCTCATCGGGCACCTCGCCCTTGACGGTATACATCAGGGTGTGCTCGATGAAGATCACCGGATCGGGATCGGCGACGCTCGCCCGCAGCAGGCCCTTCATATCGTAGGGCGTCGCCGGCGCCACGACCTTCAGGCCGGGCACATGGGCGAACATCACATCGAACGACTGCGAGTGCGTCGCCGAGAGCTGCGTCCAGCCATTCGTCGTGCGCAGCACCATCGGCACATGCATCTGACCGCCGAACATGCTGTAGATCTTCGCGGCATGGTTGATCAGCTGATCAAACGCCAGCAGCGAGAAGTTCACCGACATGATCTCGGCGATCGGGCGCATGCCCACCAGCGCCGCACCGATCGCCAACCCCACAATGCCCGCCTCGGCGATCGGCGCATCGCGGATGCGCTCGGCGCCGTACTGCTCGAGGAACCCGGCGGTCACGCCATACGTACTGCCATAATGCCCGATATCCTCACCGATGATGAAGACCCGTTCATCCTGCATCAGCTCGTGAAGCGCCTGGCGCAGCGCCTCACGGACGGTTATCACTGGCATCGCGAGATCCTGTAACTAGCGCGGCAACCACTCGCCCACCGGCGATCCGGCGCTCCGCGACGGGCTTCACCACCACCGTGACACGGCATCATCGTCGGCGCTCACTCGCCGTGGATCGGGGGATCGACCGTGATCGCCGCAGCATAGACGCCACTCTGGCGGATCCACTCCACCCCGGGCTCGTCGCTGGCCTCGGCAAACTGCACCGCCGCCTCGACCTGGTCGTCGATGGTGTGCTCGAGCGTCCGGAGGTCGGCTGCGGCGATCACGCCCCATGCCAGCAACTGACGCCGGAAGACTTCGATCGGGTCGCCACTGCGGCGGCGCTCGACATCCTCCTTGCTGCGATACTTCTGGACATCCTGCGCCGAATGCCCGCGAAACCGGTAGGTCATCGCCTCGAGCAGCACCGGGCCCTGACCGCTACGGGCATGATCGACCGCCCGCAGTGCGGCCTCGCGCATGACCAGCACATCGTTGCCGTCGACGCGTTCGGCGCGCATGTCGAACGCCGCGGCCTTGCGATAGATCTCGGTGACCGAGGAGTGCACCTCGAGCGGGGTGCCCATGGCATACAGGTTGTTCTCGCAGACGAACACCACGGGCAGCTTCCAGAGCTGTGCGAAGTTGAGCGCCTCGTAGAACTCGCCGCCGTTCGTCGCGCCATCGCCGAAGAACACCATCGTCACGCCCGGCTTGCGCTGCATCGTATCGCCGAGCGCCGTGCCGACGGCGAGCAGCAGGTGGCAGCCGACCAGGGCATAGCCGCCCCAGAACTGTTTGCTGGCATCGGCGAAGTGCATCGAGCCGCCGAGCCCCTTGCCGGTTCCGGTGACTTTGCCGAACAGCTCGGCCATCAGCGCATTGATGTCGAGGCCGCGCGCGATGGCATGCCCGTGGTCGCGATAATGCGTGAAGATATGATCGCCCTCGCGCAATGCCGACACCGCGCCGACGCCGGTCGCCTCTTCGCCGATGTACAGGTGCAGGAAGCCGCCGATCTTCGCCTTGGTGTACATCTCCTGACACTTCTCCTCGAAGCGCCGGATCAACACCATCTGGCGATACAACTCCATCAGCAGCGCAGGGTCCGTACCATCAGGTGGCCGTGGCGCGTCACCGACCGCCGCGACTGGCTGGGCCGTGTCCTGGGTCATGGTGATGTTCTCCTCTCTGTCGAGCGCATCGAATCACCGGCACGACGCGACGCATTCAGCGTGGCGCCTGGCGGACCATCTCGATCAATTCCGCGAGCGTCAGACGCGATGGCCGCCGTGGCGGTGCCGTCGCCGAGCCACACAACACCATCCGGCCACCCGGATGCAGATACCAGTCGGCAGTTGCATCGCGCAGCGCCAGCGCGCGCGACAGTGGCGCCAGATCGACGGCGGAGCGCGCCTGCGCGACCACGCCCATTCCACCGCGCTGGTCGCGATAGAGATAGAGCACGGCGCCGGCGGCGAACGCCATCCGGCCGGCAGCGGCGCTACCGATGCCCTCGAGCGCCACACCCGGCCCCCACGGCGTGGTGAACGCGACGCGCCGGGCGTAGGTGATGCGCGATTGCACCTGCTGCTCTTCGGCTGCGAGCCACGCATCGAGATTGGGCGCCATCGCCGCATAGACCGCACCCGGATCGTCCGGGTGGCACAGATGCAGCCCGGCGATCAGCGCCACGACGCCGAACCCGCCGGCATCATCGCGCGCACGGGCATGATCGGCCGCGCACACGCGCGCCACCAGCCGCTGCAGCGCCAGGTCGCCGGGGGCGACATGGCGGCGGACCAGCTCGGCGGCGCACACGTCGGCCGCGGCGGTGTGATGGTGGTCATAGCGACCGCCACCCGTGTCGACGTGGATGACCGCCGGATCGCTGTCGACGGGCTGCCCGCCGAGCGTCGTGCCGGCGGGAACAAAGCGGACCTCGGCGGCGGGATGGGCGCGCCGCATCAGGATCCAGATCGCCACGAGACAATCCAGATCCGGCGCGAGATGGCCGACGATGGTCGTTGGAAGCACTGGTGTCAGGAACGCTCGCTCTCATCTGCACGGTGCCGTCGCTCACCTGGGCGCTGTACGCGCCGAGTATAGCAGAAACGGATGGGTGTGGCAACCGGCCCGGGCGGCCGCGCATGCGCCGGGGCAGTGCCGCGGGCGGGCGTGTGAGGCTGTCTGCGCCCTTCCCAACGCACCACACGCATCAATCCACCCCGAACCGCGTGCCAACCTCTTGCATTTTGGCATCGCGCTCTCTATAATATTGTCAGTGTGTGCCACCGCGCCGACCCCGGAAGATGGCCAGCAATGATGACAGATCCTCCTGACACGCCTGACCGACCGGACGCACCCAGCGGCGGGCAGCCCGATGCCGCGCAGCACGATGATGACGCATTGCTCGCGGCGTTCCTGCGCGATCCCGGGGCCGGCTACCGGCACGCGCGCGAAGGGTCCGCGCTCGACGGCATCATCCTCGAGGTCCGGCGCGACCGGATCGTCGTCGACGTCGGCGCAAAATCCGAGGGCGTCGTCGAGTCGGCCGAGATGCAATCGCTCGACGCCGATGCCCGGGCGGCGATGCGGCCCGGCGATGCGCTGCTCGTCTACGTGATGCAGAGTGAGGACCGCGAAGGCCGGCTCGTGCTGTCGGTCGATCGTGCACGGCAGGAGCGCAGTTGGCGGCGGCTGCAGGAGCTCAAAGACGCCGACGGCACCATCGAAGCGCGCGTCGTCGGCAGCAACCGCGGCGGCCTGCTGGTGAACCTCGACGGCGTCCGTGGCTTCGTACCCGCGTCGCAGGTCAGCAGCATCGGCCGCGGCGACGAGGCCCAGAAGCAGGCCGACATGGCGCGGCTGATCGGCAGCACGCTCACGCTGAAGATCGTCGAGATCCTGCGCACGCGCAACCGGCTGATTCTCTCCGAGCGCCAGGCCGTCCAGAACGTCCGTGATTCGCGCAAGGGCGAACTGCTCGGCACCTTGCGCGACGGCGAGATTCGCAGCGGCGTGGTGACCTCGATCTACGATTTCGGCGTCTTCGTCGACATCGGCGGTGCCGACGGCCTCGTCCACGTCTCCGAGCTCTCGTGGAGCCGCGTGCAGCACCCGTCCCAGGTGCTGACCCCCGGCGACCGCACCCAGGTGATGGTGCTCGGCGTCGATCAGGCGCGTCGGCGGATCGCGCTGTCGATCAAGCGCACGATGAGCGCCCCGTGGACGACGATCGCCGAGCGCTACCAGGTTGGCCAGTGGATCACCTGCGAGATCACCCGGCTGACCGCATTTGGTGCCTTTGCGCGCCTCGAGGAGGGGATCGAGGGGCTGATCCACATCTCGGAGCTGAGCGACGCGCGCGTCGCGCACCCGGGCGATGTCGTGCGCGAGGGGGCGTCTGTCAGCGCGCGGATCGTGCGCATCGAGCCGGCGCGCAAGCGTATCGGCCTGAGCCTGCGTGCCGACGGCGCCACCGCCGGCGATCCTGCGTGAAGCACCTGTCACGATGACGGCAGCGGTTCGTCGGGGTTGGTCCGGCGTCGCGAAGCCAGAATGAGGGAGAAACCGTCATGTCCGAGCGGGCATTCGACAAGTTCACCAAGCGTGCGAAGCAAGTGTTGCAGTATGCCACCGAAGAGGCACGCTCGTTCAATCACCCCTACATCGGCACCGAGCACATCCTGCTCGGGCTGATCCGCGAGGGTGAGGGTGTCGCCGCACGAGTGCTCGAGGATCTCGGCGTCAAGCTGTCACAGGCGCGCCATTCGGTCGAGTTCATCGTCGGTGCCGGCGAAGGGCCGGTGCATCAGGACCAGGACCTCACCGCCCGTGCCAAGAAAGTCATCGCCTTCGCGGTCGAGGAGGCGCGGCGCCTCAATCACCACTACATCGGGACCGAGCACCTGCTGCTCGGGCTGGTGCGCAATGGCGAAGGGGTCGCGACCGGGGTGCTCGACATCCTGGGCGTGTCGCTCGAGCAGGTGCGCACGCAGGTGCTGCGCGTCCTGCGCCAGACCCCTGGCGCATCGCCGGCGGATCGTCCGTCGGCGGGCAGCAGCGGCAGCGCCGGCAGCAGCCCGGCCGGCAGCGCCGGCAGCAGCCCGGCCGGCAGCGCCGGCAGCAGCCCGGCCGGCACGCAGCGGCAGAGCAAGACGCCCTATCTCGATGCGCTGGGAACCGATCTGACCGAGATGGCCGAAGCCGGCCGCCTCGATCCGGTGATCGGGCGCAGTCACGAGATCGACCGGGTCATCCAGATCCTGTCGCGGCGCACCAAGAACAACCCGGCGCTGATCGGCGAGCCGGGCGTCG